>JAAZDH010000124.1 GCA_012512865.1 Clostridiaceae bacterium
ATAATCACAATACTTGTAGACCGAACTGCATTTTAGTTTTGCTTTTTTTCCGTTTGCAGGAAATACGACATCAACATAATCGGCAGGAATCCTCATATTGTCAAATACTTTTACATATCTTTCCTTGTTGTAAAAAACGCCAGGCTCCAGGGCAATAGCATCCTTTTCTTTTAACAATGCCATTGGCACGGCAGAACATATGGGTAAGTATGACTTGCTATCAACTATGGTTTCAACATCGGAATAAAACACGTATTCAAAATCTGCAAGCAATTCCGAAAGTCCAAGACAAACGCTATAGCAGCTTAAATGCTTTTTTACCATCTCGGCAAGCGAATCTAAAAGGCTAAGTTCACTCATCGTAACAAACACAAGATACTCAGGTTTGACCACATATTCGTACCGTATCGGAGTCCTAACCCCCGTAGGATTCTTTTTTGTTGGCACCCAGTAATTATCCTTCGTGTTAATCAAGTTTATGCCAAAAACTCTCTTCTTTACAGGATTAATAATTCCCGCCCCTACCCTTGTTCCTGCTTTTACTAGTTTGAAGTAATATTCATCATTTTTTCTTTCAAATCCCAGTATGGCTCCTATAACCCCAAAAATCGCCATAGGAGGAATTAATGAATAAGTTGTTGGTGAACTTGTCGTATAATAAGGCTTAAAATGCCCTAAATCTCCCTTAAGTTTAAAACAAAGCACTCTCAAGAATAATCAACTCCTCCCGTTAGAGGATCGTTTCTACTCTCAACCCGTTCTTTTCAAGGGATGCTCTCAAATCGATGTCTGTTGCCAGCCTGTCATCAATTTTTATTTGAATACACTCTATGTGGTTTTTGAAAGAAGCAAGCTTTTCAACCAGATTATTTACTAAAAGTATCCCGTCACTTATGTCTCTCAAGGATTCAGCTTCTTTTTCATATTCAAAATTAATGAATTTATCCAGTTCACCAACATGGAAATTGTTGTCCTTGTAAATTACACGAAGCAGCATCCGGGGAACTTGTCCAGCTTTCGTTCTGGATATAAGGTTTTTTGTTCCATCCCACATAGCCTCCAGGAGTAAAGCCACATCATCTTCCGTAAGCTTTGTTACCTTTGCAGCCCTATCATTTATAATCCCATAGAACATAACAAGGCTGTAAGGAAGAACATACTCCTGTCTGAAAGTTTTTTGTTCTCTTCCTTCACCGCCTGCAAAAGCTCCTGTCCCCTTTATAAATTCACATTTTACGGGATGCAGGGAATAGCCAACCTTGAATTGAACAGGCCCTGTATATGTAACACTACTTGATTGTTTTTTTAATTCATATGGTAATGTACAACCAAACAGTCTTACATCAAGGCATCCAAGTATCTTCTCGCACAATAGTTTCTCTTGCTCAGCCGTAAGCTTATCTGTTGTTCTCGTTACTCCCTCAGGCATAAAATCTATTGCTCTCCTTTTAGCATCTTTAAGAAAGCCATCTTCTTCGTTAAAAGTATCTCTTATAAGAATTTCATATCCCCTGCTGTACAACTCATCCCGTATGGTTCTTTTAAGCCTTACATCCGTCACAAAATTAATCCCGGTTTCCGTGTCAATACGAGGTTTGTTCGCATCTAAAGGGTCTCCATTTGGATTCGCCCAGGAAATGTCATACAAAAATATGATTTCACTTCGTTTTGCATAATTCATACAAGCTTACCCCCTCTAAAGTTTTCTTTAAATACTTCTCTTAATACTTTTAAGCTGTTCAACCCCTAATTTGTCCACTAAATTTGACAATCCATTCGCAAATTGTTAATTTCATTAATTTATCAATCAGCCAATCAATTCTGTATCTTACAAGCCTTGTATTCTTTAGCTTTATTGTTTTGGGTATCATTAGATTTTGCTATTTTTTGTTTTATTAACTGCTACCTGTATCCTTTTATATGCAATGTTTTTTCTACTCTTGATACTTTATACTTTCTCAACCAGTAAATCGTCTTCACTCTTAAGTTCTTCTTGTGTTTCTCCACAGAGTGCATATATTTCTTTCATCAGCGTCATTCCTGCCACAATGTAAAAATTAATTTCATCCACTGACAGCTGCCAATTATTAGGTGTTTTAAGCATTAATTGAACTATTGTCTCCACTATTTGATTTGATGCCTTTGAATACATTTCGTATTCTTCCATTTTTTGTACTGCTTCGGTTATCAGTCCCTTTACCTGCTCTGGTCTAAGTTTCAAACCTCTTAACCTGTTTCTGAAAGGAGTACTGCTTATTTCATAAGCCTGGATTGCCATAACCTTTCTTACCAATGCACCGGTAAGGAATAAGGCACACTTTATTTCACTGTCAAGACTGGCACCGTATTTTTTGAAGAGTGGATCAAATATTGTATTCAAGGTTATCCCCCTTTCTGTTTTTATACAACCTGCCTTGATTAAAAACATGGTACATGCCCACGCCCTGAGTAATGTGTTCATATATCTGCTCGTTGTTTCATCTGATTCAAATTCCTGGCGAATATTTCGCATAAAATGGGGCAACAGTATCTTTAAATCAACCTTTTCTTCAAGGAAAATAGATCTTGTAATGTCAAGGAAAATTTTATCAAGATCTTTTCTTTCCATTATCTTATCTGACTTTGAAAGAAAATATCTTAGATAGCTAAAATTAAAACCGCTGATTTTCTCGCCAAGGGAATTGTCTACTTCCTCTTTTGCCCTATGCAGCCTCTTTATTCGAGATGGATAAACATCTTTAATTTCCAAGAGTATCCTTTCAACACTTCCTGCTTGCTCCGATTGAACAAAGAGTAGCCTGAAGGAATTTATATCCTGTTCATCTTCAAGAACGTCCCATATATCCATTTCAACTGTTTTTTGCCCATCGATATAAGCTTTTTTGAAAGAAAATGCCTTATGGGTCAACCTTTCTAGAAGAAATACAATTTCACTTAGCGCAGCGTAAGAAGATGTTGTAGAAGGAATAAGGTAATATCTCATATCAACGTATGGAAAGTTAAGTTTACTCCATATATATTTTTTGCCACGAGATAATATTATTTCACATTCCTTGCAAACAGGATAATTCCTCCAAGACATGGATTCCATGAATCCTCCGCTTATGAACCCTGGTTTATCATGTGTATAGAACTTGAATACATTACTTTTGGAGATTATTTCAACGTTTTTTCGATTGCAAAGACTGCATACTCCCACATTTGAACCTTTATATTGCTGTCGGATGCTTTTTGCATAACAGTTAAATATTACACTATTATTAACAGGATGCTTTCCGTTTATCAAAACGGACAAGATATATGATCCTTTTCTAAGCTTCAAAGTATTGTAATCATCAATGATTTTTTGCAAATTGCCCTGAATGGTATCAAGAATACTTGCCAAGTACACTATATCTTCCTTACCAAGAGTAAGTTCCTGTGTCCTATTCAACATATCTTTAAACCAACCAATGATTTTTATAGAAAGTGTTTTCCCTATATCTGTTATTTGGGCTGATGGTCCATAATTGGGTCCGTTCGGAGACTTCTTTTTTAAAAGAATAGCAATGTTATTATTGATTCCATAATCTGCCTGAGTTAAACCATTATACTTGCAATCGTGATTAGTAAATGAAAGATTGATTAGTATTACCCCATCAATTTTTTTGGAAATCAAATCTGGCATAATATCCTCTTCAATATCTGTATCAGTATCGTTTTTCACGTCCTTGATTGCTATGCCTATGCGATAAATATCCTCGACCATTTTATCACCTCCTTCCCATTTTTAAAATTCTTGTTTTTTTCAATTTATATGTATTGTTGTCATAAGTATAATTACAATTAAACAATGAAGCCCTTTTTTACGCCCAGCAAAATTCTGCATAAGCACAAGATTTACAATAATTAATCTTTACAGGTTCAGGGGGCTTGTCCATTATGATTATTCTCAGGATATCTTTTATTATAGCTTCTAATTTTGATCTCTTTTCTTTATCTAGCACTACACGTTCCCTCTTTCTTTCTTCGGGGAATAGCAATAAACCTTCGGCCGTAATACCATTCTTTTCTAGTTCGTATAAGTAAAATAATAACTGCATTTTTGAACTTTCAATAAATTTAGAAGTTTTTTTAATTTCCTCTACAATTATTGTTCCATTTGCATTTTCAATAATATCTAGCTTCATATTACCAAATTGGATCTCTTTTTCTTTTCTCGAGTAAGAATGCTCATGTATAAAACGCCCAATATCCAAAAGTTCGTGGTCTTCATCCGGCGAAATATTTCTTGCCATCAGCCATGTTTCTCTTTTACAGATGCAATAGTACCATATAAGAGTACCAGTCACTTTGCTAAACTCTCTTTTGCTAAACCCAATGTCGTATTTTTTCATTTCATGTTCTTCTTCTGTTTTGTTATTTACGTCTTCCTTTACATACACCGTGTTTTGTCTAGGCATATTTATCAGTTAATTCTCCTTCTGCTATATAATTCATAACAAGGTAAAATTATTCCTTTCATAAATATCCTTTTTCTTCTTCTTGATGCGTTATACTGTTTTTACGTATACGTTATTTATATATTTAATATAATTTATTGTAGTAAACTATATATCTTAACACGCTCGCTTCTAGTAATAAAGCTAAGACTGCTTCTGTTGTTCAACAAATCTGTATAGTGCTATTTATAGGGTTTTGCAAAGTATAGGAATGTTGCTTGAATACTTTATGCGGTACGTAATATATATTATTCCATGTATATTTTTCTTATAATTTTTATTTAGATAACAAAGTTATTATTGTATATTCTACTTAAAATAGAAAATTCCTTCTTTTTTTTACATATTTCTTTATATATTTTTTGTGCGCAAAACTAAAAAACTGCAATAAAGTATAAAATCAACTAATATACACAATTATTATGCAGTAATTATACAGTATATGAATAAAGAGATATAATACCTGTTTTTAAACAGTTAATTATAAAATAATTTGCAAATTGACATTTGATGAAGAATCGGTTTTAACTCCTCATAGGTATAGTAAATGCCACAGGCTCCTGGTTGATTTGGGAGTATGAAGATAAAGTTTTAACTCCTCATAGGTATAGTAAATGCTCGTTACTGTAGATATAATAAGCACACCGCAGGCTGTGTTTCAATTCCTCATAGGTACGGTAAATGCTTGGCAAGTACGACCGTGCTCCGGGGTATGGTACGGATTTCAATTCCTCATAGGTACGGTAAATGCGCTTTGTTCAGGGTGTCAAGGATAAAATTGGCTCAGTCATTTCAATTCCTCATAGGTACGGTAAATGCAATTTTACCCATTTTTTAATACCACCTTTCTTAACAAATTTCAATTCCTCATAGGTACGGTAAATGCTTTTTGAGGGCGCAGGATGGGAAGGAGCAGACACAAGATTTCAATTCCTCATAGGTACGGTAAATGCCCACAGTATCTATCATTTCAGGTTTCTTAAAACCAATTTCAATTCCTCATAGGTACGGTAAATGCTCGGCAAATCACCTGGAATATGATCAGTATAGTAAAGATTTCAATTCCTCATAGGTACGGTAAATG
>JAAZDH010000125.1 GCA_012512865.1 Clostridiaceae bacterium
GACACAGGTTGCGGGAAGGGCTGGAAGGGGGAAAATCCCGGGAAGGGTCATAATACAATCATACAATACGGAGGATTTCAGCATACTTACCGCCTGCAGCCATGATTACGAATCGTTTTACAGGAAGGAAATACTTTTGAGAAAAGAAATGGGATACCCGCCCTTTACCAATATTGCCACTGTAATCATGAGCGGGATTAACGACAGGATTACGATGGAAAGCTCGAAAGCGGTAAAAGGCATAATAAGTGAATATTTAAAAAATGAGAATACCGGCGGTGATTGTTGTGAAATACTTGGCCCCATGAAGCCCCCGGTATCAAGGGTAAAAAACAGGTACAGGTGGAGGCTTATCATTAAATGCAAGGATTTGGATATCCTTGTGGGTGTTTTGACCCATGTGTCCGACGAGGTGGGCAGGGCAAAAGGAAAGAAAGCGGCGGAGTTCAAGGACGTGGAATTATACATGGATATTAATCCTGTTAATATGTTATAATTAAATTAAAAAGGCGAATTGAAAGATAAATTGAAAGATGAAGTTTTCCAGGGGAGAAGTATTTCGCAGGCCGGGTATAATATCGGGTATAATATTTTGGAGGTTTATAAGATAATGGCGTTAAGAAGTATTAGAAAAGAAGGGGACGAAATTTTAAGGAAAAGGGCAAAAGAAGTGAACGTGATTAATGACAGGATACTGGACTTGTTAAATGACATGGTGGAAACGATGTATGAGAATAACGGCGTGGGGCTTGCCGCACCCCAGGTAGGAGTGCTGAAGCGGGTGATAGTGGTTGACACGGAAAACGGGAAAGGGCTTTATAAGTTGATTAACCCCGGGATAGTCCATGAAGAGGGGGAGCAGTGTGGTACGGAGGGTTGCCTTAGCGTGCCCGGGGTATTTGGCGAAGTAAAAAGGCCTAAAAAGGTGATAGTGGAAGCTTTAAACGAGAAGGGTGAAAAAGTCAGGGTAACCGGTGAAGGTCTGCTGGCAGTGGCCCTGTGCCATGAAATTGACCACCTGGACGGGATACTTTTCAGGGACAAGGTGGTAAGGTACGTTGATTCGGCGGAAAAGGAAAAACGGAAATAAACCGGGAGTAAACCGGAAATATGCGGGGAGCAAGATAGCAGACGGTAGCAAAACAAGAAAAAAGGATTAGGGATCCGAAAGGTGATGAAAAACCAATGAGGATTGTTTTCATGGGTACCCCGGAATTTGCAGTTTCAAGCCTTAACATGCTTGTCAGGGAGGGGCATGATATATTAGCCGTGGTTACCCAGGCCGACAAGCCGAAGGGGAGAGGGAAAAAGGTAAGTTGCCCCCCGGTTAAGGAATATGCAGAGAAATCAGGCTTGCAGGTATTGCAGCCGGAGAAGGTGAGGAATAACGAGGAATTTATTACGTTCTTAAAGGAGCTTTCTCCCGACGTGATGGTCGTGGTGGCATACGGCAAGATATTGCCCAGGGAGATAATTGATATCCCGGCAAAAGGCTGCATAAATGTGCATGCCTCCCTTTTGCCAAGATACAGGGGGGCTGCCCCTGTTAATTGGGCAATAATCAATGGTGAGCCTGTAACAGGGATTACAACAATGATGATTGATGAAGGATTGGATACGGGAGATATCCTGCTGAAAAGGGAGCTGGAAATACCTGAAGACATGACAGGGGGAGAACTTGGCGAAAAACTCGCCGCCCTTGGAGCCGAGGTCCTGAAGGAAACCCTGGAAATGATAGAGGCCGGGACCATCAAGAGAATCCCGCAAAGGGAAGAGGAAGTTTCATATGCGCCTGTCATAACGAAGGAAACGGGATTGATAGACTGGAATAAAACCTCGAGAGACGTGCACAACCTTGTAAGGGGTACTAATCCATGGCCCGGGGCATATACATTTTATAACGGGAAACGTGTTAAAATATGGAGGACAATGCTGGTGGGTGAACGGGATTGCCCGGATGACTTAAAAAAGCCCGGCACCATTTGCATGAAAAAGAGGGAAGGACTGGTCGTTGCCTGCGGGGAAGGCTTTGTCCAGGTAACAGAGCTGCAATTTGACGGCTGCAGGAAGTTGTGCGTTGAGGAATGCTGGCATAATTTCAGCGTGGGCGAAATATTCGGGGGATGCTGATGTTAATTATGCCTTTGCATAAATTCTGTTGATAACGCTTTTGCAAGAATACTTTTACATGAATGCTTTTATGTAAATGTTTTGCCTTAATACTTTTGCGTGATTTTGATCTGGCAATGATTTGTTGACAATGAAAAGCTTTACTTGAAAACATTACTTAGAACGTGACTGGGAGATGATGAAACGTGGGAGTGTTTTACGGGTTTGACGAATATTATCTCATACTTGTATTGCCAGCTTTTTTGTTTGCACTGTATGCTCAATTCAAGGTGAAAGGGACATTTAATAAATACAGGGGTTTGACAAACAGGAGAGGTTTAACCGGTGCCGAAGTTGCCCGCGGCATCCTGGAAAGAAACGGTCTCAGGGATGTGTCTGTCCAATCCGTGCCCGGGGAATTAACCGACCATTATGACCCAAGGACAAAAGTGGTAAGGCTTTCCCAGGCGGTATACGGCAGCACTTCCGTTGCCGCCCTGGGGGTGGCCGCCCATGAAACAGGCCATGCGCTGCAGCATCAATCGGGTTATGCCCCGCTGGTCCTAAGAAGCACGTTGGTGCCGGCGGCAAATATAGGCTCGTCTGCAGGCCCTTACCTGGCCATACTGGGCATATTGTTCCAAATTAACCCCTTGATATACATTGGCATAATTCTTTATGCCGCGGCCGTCCTATTTTACCTTGTAACGTTGCCCGTAGAATTCAATGCAAGCTCCAGGGCCATTGCTTCATTGGAGGAAATGGGCGTGTTAACGTGGGATGAGACGGAGCCGGCCAAAAAGGTGCTTAATGCGGCGGCAATGACCTACGTGGCATCTGCTGCGGTTGCCGTTGCCAGCTTGTTACGCTTAATCCTGCTGTCAAGAAGCAGGAGAAGGAGTGACTGATGGCTGACGTTGACTTGTCCCGGGAAGCAGCATTAAAAATATTGTATGATATAAACGAAAGAGCCGCGTACTCAAATATCGCGATTAACAAGTATCTCAGGCAAGGCCGTGATTTCAGGGAGATTGACAGGATATTTGTCGCCGGGCTGGTTTATGGGGTTATAAAGTGGAAATTAACCATAGACCAGGTTATCTGCCAATTTTCCAACATTCCCTTGAAAAAGCTGTCCCCGTGGATCTTAAACATTTTAAGGCTGGGTACATACCAGCTTCTTTATACGGACAGGATACCGGAATCCGCGGCGTGCAACGAAAGTGTCAAGCTTGCTTTAAAATACGGGCACCGGGCTTCAGCCAATTACGTGAACGCGGTTTTAAGGAACATTGCAAGGCGGCACTCGGAAATAAAATACCCTGACAGGGAAAAGGAACCGGTGGAGTACTTATCATTCAAGTATTCGCACCCTTCCTGGATGGTTAAGCACTGGATTGACTTGTTTGGAGAAGATTTTACTGAAAGTCTCCTTGAAGCCAACAATAAAAACCCGGACTTCACGGTGCGGGTTAACACCTTGAAGACAACCAGGCAAGAGTTTATGGAAAAGCTGGATGAAAAGGAGATAGGGTACACCGTGGGGAGGTACATTGATAATGCCCTTATCGTTAATGATGCGGCGGCACTAATGGATTCTGGCTTATTCGCGGAAGGGTATTTTACGGTCCAGGACGAGGCTTCAATGATGGTGTCGAAGGTGCTGGACCCGGCACCGGGTGAGCTGGTGATGGATGTATGCGCAGCTCCCGGCGGGAAATCAACCCACATTGCGGAGATGATGGGTAACGAGGGAATGGTGGTTTCATGGGACATTCACGTGCACAAGGCGGAGCTGGTGGAAAAGGCGGCCAGGAGGCTTAGCATTAACATAGTAAAGGCGGAATTGCATGATTCTTCCGTTGTGGATGCAAATTATATAATGAAAGCCGACCGGGTATTGGTTGATGCGCCTTGCACGGGAACGGGCATAATAAGAAGAAAGCCAGAAATAAAATGGAACAAGACTGTTAAGGATAAGGAAGAGATCAGGGCATTACAGCTTAGGATACTTTCCGCTTCGGCGGAATACGTAAAACCCGGTGGAGTTCTTGTTTACAGTACATGCAGTATTGAACCCGATGAAAATATTGATGTCGTGAATGCATTTCTTAAATCAAGCGCCATGTTCCGGATGGTTGGATTTGAAGAGCTGCTTCCCCCGGCACTTTTTAAAGAATCGGCCGGGGAAGGTTACATATACTTGTTTCCCAATGTTGATAATACGGATGGATTCTTCATTGCAAAGATGAAGAGAAAAGAAGGCTAGTCCGGGTGGGAGCGGTCAAACGGAAATGGAAATGGATATGTATATGTATATAGATATAGATATGGATATTGATATTGTTATGGATATGGGTATAGATATGAAAATGGATATGGATTGATTGCGTATTGGTATGTATGGATATGTATTGATGCGTATGGATATGTATGGATATGAAAGGAAAGCGGTATAACATGAATTCGGAAGGAAAGGGATACTGCATTGATAAGGAAGAAAAGGAGCGCAGCAATTTAATAGAGCTTTCATTCGAGGAAATGGAGCAGTTCCTGCAATCCCTTGGGCAGAAAAAATACAGGGCAAAGCAGGTTTTAAGGTGGATTTACAAGGGCGCAACGGATATTGACGATATGACGGACATCCCCAAGGAGCTGCGGGAGGAGCTGAAGAAGGTTGCTTATATAGGAAGCGTGGAGCCCAAGGAGAAATATGTATCGAAGGATGGCACGGTAAAATACCTTTTTGCATTAAGTGACGGAAACATAATCGAAAGCGTCCTTATGACGTACAAGTACGGGCTTTCTATTTGCATCTCCTCCCAGGTGGGATGCAAGATGGGATGCAAGTTTTGCGCATCGTCAGTTCTCGGGTTCATAAGAAACCTCACTCCGGGCGAGATGATGGAACAGGTGTTGGCGGTTCAAAGGGATTGCCAAACCCCCATAGGAAATATTACCATAATGGGGATAGGCGAGCCCCTTGACAATTATGAAAACCTGGTGAAGTTCTTGAAACTGGCGAATATGCCTGGGGGACTCAATATGAGCTTAAGGAAGATCAATGTCTCCACCTGTGGGTTAGTACCTGGCATATTGAAACTGGCAAACGAAGGTTTGCCTGTTAACTTGTCCATTTCCCTTCATGCCCCAGATGACGCGAAAAGAATGGAATTAATGCCCATTGGAAAAAGCTATTCTCTTGACAAAATCATTGGAGCATGTAATATATATACAGGGAAAACAAGAAGAAGAATAACCTTTGAGTATATAATGATAGATGGTTTTAACGACTCAAGGGAAGATGCATTGGTTTTGGCAGGCAGGATTAGAGGGATGTTGTGCCATGTAAACCTGATACCTGCGAACTATGTTGAGGGTACAAGATTTAAACCAAGTACAAGGGAAAAGATGGAGGTATTTGAGAACCTGCTCGAGAATAACGGCATTTCAGTGACCATAAGGCGGGAACTTGGCAAGGATATAGATGCTGCATGCGGTCAGCTGCGAAGAAGGGTAATAGAGAAAGAGAGAGAGAAAAAGGAAGCGGAAGTGGAGAAGAAATAGTCTCCATATGAGGTGGTGATCTTGTGAAGTACGGTCTGGAAAGCCACAAAGGGTTGGTCAGGGAAATAAATGAAGATAGCTGCGATATTATTTTTGGGGAGCTAAAAAGAACTGCAGCGTTCATGGTGGCTGATGGCATGGGAGGTCATAATGCCGGGGAAATCGCCAGCAAAATGGCTGTTGCTCACATAAGTGAACGTTTGAAACATATTCCCGGTGACTTGGATGAGAAAGCTTTACATGATTATATAAATAAATCTATTGAAGAAATAAACGCCGCCATATATCAAAAATCCATGGAACCCGGTCCGTATTATGGGATGGGAACAACCCTTGTGGTTGCGCTTTTCTTTAACGGTAAACTGCATGTAGTGCATATAGGTGATAGCAGGGCGTACATAATAAGAAATGGAAAAATGACGCAGATTACCATAGACCATTCGTATGTTGAGGAGTTGATAAAGAATGGTTCCCTGACAAGGGGGGAAGCGGAAAACCACCCTCAAAAGCATGTTATAACGCGGGCCCTTGGATGCTTTGAAAAAGCAGAAGTGGACATTTTTACCTGTGATGTTTGCGAGGATGATATATTTTTACTGTGCACGGATGGTTTGACAAACATGCTATCCGATGATGAAATAAAAAGCATAGTTATAGATAACGAAGAACCCCAGGCGGCTTGCTCAGAGCTTGTAAAGGCGGCAAACGCCAATGGGGGGAATGATAATATTACGGTTATTGTAATCAGGGTATAGGATTAAGAATGCATGGTATCATGGTATGGATTGCAAGGCTTGGAATATAGGGCATATCCTGCCCGGCCAGACGTCAGATTACGAGAGGTGTGAGGATGGATACAAGCGTACTTGGAAACAGGTATGAATTAATTGAAAAAATAGGCGGAGGGGGAATGGCCGTTGTTTACAAGGCAAGGTGCAGGCTCCTCAACAGGTATGTTGCAGTCAAAGTACTGAGGGAAGAGTTCACGGGAGACGAGGAGTTTGTAAAAAGGTTTGAAATAGAAGCTCAATCTGCGGCAAGCCTTTCTCATCCGAATATCGTACCCATATATGATGTGGGCAACGAGAATAATGTTTATTATATTGTAATGGAGTATGTGGACGGCATAACTTTGAAGGAATACATTGCGGAAAAAGGGCCCCTCGAGTGGAAAGAGGCGATAAGAATAGCAACACAGATTTGTTCCGCCATAGAACATGCCCATATCAAGAAAATCATCCACAGGGATATAAAACCTCAAAATATTCTTGTAACCAAGGAAGGAATAGCAAAGGTTACCGACTTTGGTATAGCAAGGGCGGCTACGTCATCAACCATAACAATGGTGGGAACCACCATAGGTTCGGTCCATTATTTTTCTCCCGAGCAGGCAAGGGGAGGATATATCGATGAAAAGTCTGATTTATATTCCCTCGGTATAGTCTTGTACGAAATGGTAACGGGCAGGATGCCTTTTGACGGGGAATCTCCCGTGGCCATTGCACTGATGCATATCCAGGATAAGCCCGTGCCGCCGACAGAGCTTAACAAGGACATACCCAAGGCATTGAATGATATTATCATAAAGGCAATAAGGAAGGAGCAAAGCAACAGGTACCAGTCGGCATCTGAAATGCTTGAAGATTTATACAGGGCATTGAGGGAGCCGTATGGAAGCTTTGCCGAGGATAATGGCGAGGAAGAAAGCCCGACAAGGAAAATAAAAGCTATAAACGGCCGGGAAATTGGAGAAGAAAATGATGATGACAGCATGGCAAGGGACAAGGGGATAAGTACCAGGAGGATTGTTATTAATAAGAATAACCGCAAGGGAGAGGAAGAAGGCAAAGAAGAGGAAGAAGATTACGAGGGTGATGACGAATACGATACCCAGCAAGGTAAAAAAGGCATGGCGAAGAAAAAAGGTGGGAAAAAAGGTGAAAAGGCAAGCATAATGCTGGCC
>JAAZDH010000126.1 GCA_012512865.1 Clostridiaceae bacterium
CCCCGTGTGGGGAGAGACTATTAAAGCAATAAAGCACGTATAAAATAGTGAGATTTCAATCCTCTCTCCCCGTGTGGGGAGAGACCCTGTCAGCTCGCATTTTTTCCATAAACTCTGTAATTTCAATCCACTCTCCCCGTGTGGGGAGAGACGAGCAGGTTGTTACAATGCTGTACAGGTATCATAAATTTCAATCCACTCTCCCCGTGTGGGGAGAGACCTGCTTCCGAAATAACCCATGAGCCAAATGGTACGATTTCAATCCACTCTCCCCGTGTGGGGAGAGACTGCTTTCTTGCCCATAACAGCCTGCACCATCGTATAATTTCAATCCACTCTCCCCGTGTGGGGAGAGACGTAGTTCGTGCCGGTGGCAAGCTTTTGAATCTCTGATTTCAATCCACTCTCCCCGTGTGGGGAGAGACGGCAAAAATATACAATTATTTCTCTTTCTATTTATACATTTTTCACAGTTTGAACAAAATATTAAAATATATTTAAAAAATATTTAGGTATAATTAACATATATTGCCATAAACAACATTGAATTTTAGTGCGAATATATCAACATTTTTATGTTTACTATACTTTCGCACTAAAATATAAGTGTGTCTTCCACATTAAATGAAGGTTTTGCTCCAATATGTTCAATTTTATTCTTATAGTTATTACCTAAATAATAAAACCTTAGGCTGTCTTTTTCTTTATCTATGATTTTCACTAATTTATGCTGAAGCTCCCTACATTTAGCTGCATCAAGCACACATTCAAACACAGAATTTTGAACCCTTTGCCCATAATTAACACATTGCTTTGCAACCGTCCTTAATCTTTTTCTCCCGCTTGCATCTTCTGTATTAACATCATAAGTAATAAGTACCAACATTAACTTCTCACCTACTTCCATAAAAATGGCGGGTATTCATCCAAATCACCACGAATATATCTTGCAAGCAACATTGCTTGGACATATGGAACAAGACCCCATTCCACTTTTTCATTTAAAAACGGATGAGTTATTCTCTCTTGTTTTCTTGATTGCCAGGCAGAAAGAATACTTTTTCTGGTTGCATCATCCATTAAGACCGCTCCGTTTTCCTTTTGAAAAAAACCTTTTTCATTTACAATCCTCATATTAATAAGAGAAATAACAAATCTATCTGCATATACTGAACGCAATTCTTCCATCAAATCCAGCGCAAGGGAGACTCTTCCAGGCCTGTCCCTGTGCAAAAAGCCTACATAGGGATCCAGCCCAACAGTTTCAAGAGCAGCAGCAACATCATGTGCCAGCAATGTATATGCAAATGATAACATAGCATTAATATTATCACGTGGAGGACGTTTATTCCTTCCCCTAAAGTAGAAATATTCCTTCTGCTGTAGAATTAAATCATCAAACACATTAAAATATTGAGCAGCAGCTTCTCCTTCAAATCCCCTAATTTCTCCTAAATCATTGCAATTTGAAACATAATTCAATGAATTCGCCAGAAATCTTGAAGCTTGTCTTAACTTTTCAGCATCAAGACGCAAAGCATAGTCTCTTATAGCTCTTTCAATAACCCACCTGGAATTATAAATTTTCCCTATAATAATATTTTTTGCGATCTTAACACTCTCTTCTTCATTTTCTGATAAATTGTATTGTGTTTTTCTTAGAATTACATTCCCTCTTACTTCACCTACAATTCTGGCTAAAAATCTACCGCTTTGTGTTAAAAAAGACAGGGCTATATTTTTTTTCGCACAAGCTCCCATAAGTGCAGGACTCGCTCCAGTGTAACCAAAAGAAATAATACTTTCAAGATTATGCAGCGGAACTCTTGCTGCTTCAACCTCTCCTTTTAAAATCACAATGTTTTCACCATCAAGAGACAAATATGCATCAGAAGAAGTAACATAGAGGGTGTTTAAAAGCTTTCTCAATCCTCTTCCTCCAATCTCTTGCTAATATATGTGTTCACAGAGAGGTTTTTGCATAATTTAGGGATGCATATGCCTTTCAATGAGCATGCATTGCAAGCTTTTGTAATTTTAACTTTAGGTGTATGGCGCCTTTCATACATACTATGCATTTCCTCAAAGGCATCCCTTGCTTCCTTCCTGATTTCGTAATCAAAGACAACTATATGCCTATGCTTTGTTTCTCCATAGAACAAAAAACCTTCCTTAATGTCGCATAAAAGCATTTCTTCGAGACATATTGCTTGTGCACACAGCTGTAAAGCATCTGCATTATTCTCTTTTGGTTTTCCTCTTTTATACTCAATAGGTGTAGGAAGATACAAATTATCTCTGTCAAACAGTTTGATCCCTTTTACAGATTTTTTAAACTCCACAACATCGCAAACGCCATACACCCCAAGAGAACGCGAGAATACAGACATCCCTCTTGAAATAATAATGTCCTTTCTCTTTTCATACCCTAAACTATCATGGGTCTTCTCATGCAGTATTGCCCCTTCAATAGTGCGAAGATTATCTTGCCATTGTTGCTCCACATGTATTAATGCCCATTGACGCCGGCAAAATGCAAAATGCTGTATACCGGACAGCATAAGGAAATCATCCTCTTTATACTCTCTCATATCATTCCAATCAATTCAACCCCTGGCGGAATAGCAGGTTTATCAATCATAATCTCATAATCGGAAAAACACCTTGGTGGTTTTGATTGATCTTTACGTTTTACTGAGACAGTTTCAAAAAGTTTATACGCAGGACAATTTCCCAATTCACTTTCATGCTTAAATACAATCAACTGGCGAACTGCCATATTCCCTCTTGCTGCTGAATGATCATGTTCAAACATATTAATAATAGCTTCCCATAACAGATTTAGATCATCTTCCGAAAATCCTGTGGTTTTCCTGGCCAAATTAGCGGAAATATAGCCTTCTGCCCTATATAAAGCGTATGGAACTATTTGTTTTCTCCCCATCTTTGAACTTTTTTCACCCTCATTTGCATATGTGACACTTGTTATTCCAATTTCCTGCTGAGTAATTACATCTATGCTCCTTGCAAATCCTAATTGAACGGGTCCGCGTACTTGTCCGCAATTGTACTTCAATGTCATAACCGCTCCAAATGCCCTTATATCATAAAAATTCATGCACATAAAGGAAGTTATTCTTTTAAATTCTTCCTTTTCAGGTTCATCTGCAGAAACTTCACCCTTATTATTTTTAGGAGGTTCAACATTACATGATGCATAAGCCCATTTCCGGTTTTCATCAAGTGGTATTCCGCCCTTAACATATATCTTATAACCTATTTCGCCATCCTTTACGGTATCGACATAATCTCTTATTTTTCTCTTCAAGCAAACATCAGTAACAATTCCATACCCGGTTTCGGGGTCTATTCTTGGCATGTTGCCGGCATCCGGGTCACCATTCGGATTACCGTTCTGAACATCAAATAGTATAACAAATTCATACCTATTTTTAATAATATCACTCATATTTCATTCTCCTTTACTTAAATTTTAATTAAATTAATAATAAACTAAGTTCTCATAATAATTCACTTTTTACTTGCATATTCGGCATTACGCTGATGATAGTAGCCTAAAGCAAATATCCCTTGTTCATCCAATGTTAAATGTGATGGAATAGGATTGTTTTCGATGTCCAGTAAATCCATGATTTGCCCTATTTTTTTATCAACAGCAACACCATAATCCATCTTGGATATATGATTTTGAGAAAGTTTTAATAGGATTGGAAAAACGGTTGCAGGTGTTGCACATGCTGATGAAAAATATCTGTCTCTAATTGTTGTGTTTAACTTCCCATCGCTAGCGTCTCTCTGTGCTTTTTCAAGCACTGCAAAAAGCCTCCCCAAAACATAAGCCTTGTTATTGTTATGCTCATTCAATGACATACTTAATACCTCCTTATACTTATTTTGCTCTCTATATTTTCTTAAAAGATATGCTTTGATAATTGATGCTTTATAATAATTGACTTCTCTTTCTGCCCGTATTCTAATCATAATTGCGTTAAAAAGTGCAGATGGATATGGACTTCCTGTAAGGATAGAACGCAATACACTTCCGGCAAGAAGCGGAGAAGCAGATTTTTCCTCCGATTTCGGATTCACAGTTTCATATAACAACCGGTAAATTGAAAATACATCCGGTTCCTCTTCAAACTGCTTTTCTATCCTCATGTCAAGATAATGCCTTGAAATTTTCTCCACAAAGCCACCCAGGCTATCCCTTATAAAAAATCTGACAGAAAGTCTTGCTGCATTAGGAGATAACCCTAAAATATAAAAACGGGTATCTTTGTTAAATGCTTCAGATAAATCACCAATTCTTAAACCTTGTGAAATTTTATCGAATGCTCCTTCAACTTCTCTTACGGCTCTTTCATCACGTATATATTTTGCATTTTCAGTATTTACTGTTTTAAGCTCACCAGGATCTAAGAATAATGAGGCCAAATCTTGTATTTTTTTACCTGGGCTTTCTGCCCAGAATACGACTGTTGTATCTCCTAAGTGCTGTTTATGGGCATCATCGGCAAGAATATGGTTTAAAACTGTAGTATAGGCAAATGCTGCATATTCGCCTATAGGTGCATTTAAACCCTGAGCACCATCTTTGCCGTATGATTCATATGCTGCTGCATTGAATGATACCAAGGCTGCTCCAGCACTTTTTGAACCACGTACCCCCTTTATGTTTGGGTGCAATCGGGCAATTCTGCAAATTTCCCCGCTTACAAGGCACTGTCCTTCCCGCCCCTCAGTCGAACTTAGCTTATACTCTTCCCATGCCTTTTTAATTTTCGTATTTTGATGAATATATCCCTTGCCATCCAACCTAAAAACAATATTGCCTCCCGAAATAATATCTTCCAGGTTATCCTGCAAAGCCGGATGTTCTTTAGCTTTTTCAATATCCCATTTATTCAAGAAGACTAGTACTGCCCTGGCTTCGTCACAATCAACATCACTCAAAATCTTATTGTGTAAATCTTTAAAAGCTTCAAAACAGTTTTTTGTCTTGTCAGGGTTTTTATTTTTTACTATACCTAATACATAACCTGAATTATCACAGAGGAAATTAGGTTTAATTCCAGAAGACCTCTTCTCTTGTTCTGGAACTTCCATGACTTGCGGAAAATCTTTATTACCCTTTCCCGATGGAATTTTTAACGGAATAACTTCCAGTAGTTCGCCTTCTTTTGAAATATTTAGGGCATAAGATACCTTTGCTTTGCAATAACCGGGTTTTGCAATATCGCTCTCTTCATCTTCCCCCAGTATTTCGTAATATTTAACAAGTGATTGTAATATCATATCCTCACCTCACAAATTCAACATTTCTCAGGTCAATAATACCATCTCGCATAGTAGCTCTAAAAAATACCGGTTGCACATTTTCAGGGTCGCTGAAATCCATATCATACAGCATGTATCCCATATCAACTTCTCCTTCGTATGCTGTTTTCGGAACCTCTTCTGCTAGTTTAAATTTGACTGGAAATTCTCTGCATCCAAAACAAGGCGTATGATAACACTGCCCCTTCCGAATTCTTCTTAAAGCCATATTATAATGTTTTTCGGGAGTATCTTCTTCTCCTGCTTTGTCTGTCATTTCAAAATGAGCTTCTATTACATAGTGAACATCTTTAAGAATCGTAGATGCTCTTTGCTGCCTATCTGAAGTAGTATCAATATAATCTATGTTCTTTTTTCCGTCTATTAATGCCTTTGCATTGGATGCCAATATTTTACTGCTTACTTCATTTCTTCTTATATTAGTAAAACAAATTTTGCTGCAAACGTAAATCTTGTCTATTATCCATTTAATGGCGGGCTTCCAGTAAATTGATTCAATAATGCCCCTGGCAGCCGATGGCGTTATAATATTGTAGCTAACCCTTTCAACTTTCATCTCTGGTCTTGAGAAAAGAGCATAAGGCCCTTCAACATCAAGCATTATTCCATATCCCATAACTTCCCCTTCCTTTCTTCTAATAATTAATTGTATAAGCATAGTTTATAATATAATAATACGAATGATATAATAATACGAATGTCAATACTTTTTTTATGTTATGTAAAGTATTTCTTCAGG
>JAAZDH010000127.1 GCA_012512865.1 Clostridiaceae bacterium
TCTACAATGAAATATACAGGGACAAGCAACAAATTGCCAAGGCTATTGTTATAATTGCCCCCGTGATATTTGCTGACTTGCTTGGTGATAACAAAAATTTGATACTCATTAATAAAGACGGCAAGGTAATTTATACTGCAAACGAGGAAATCCATGCCGGTAATAAAATGGATGAGATAAATAAAAATATACTGGAGAATAACAATAGTACAAGTCTCATCTACACGACCTCGGCATATAACTATTTTAAAATCGTATACTACCAGGACGCCAGGGAAATAGATAAAGATTTCTTGAAAATCAGGCTGTTCCTGGTAATGATTGTTCTTGCAACAAGCTTGCTAACCGCATATTTTGCACGCAGAATATCCGAGGGCATAAACAAATCGGTAAAAAGCCTGCTTAAAACCATAGAGAGATATGATTTCCGGAGTTCGAACAAGAAACAATTGTGGACGGAAGAAAGGAAGAAGATTACGCTGCGGGAAAGGATTTTTTTCTATTTGTCCGCCATGATTATAATTACGACGATAATAAATACTGTTATACTTTATTTTTTCTCTATACGCACAATAAAGGACTATATCGTAAAGAATAATTATAATACTTTTGTGCAGACAGCCGAAAATATTCAATATTTCTTTCAAAGCAAGGTTGATATTGTAAGATATATTATTTACGATTACACGCTGCAGGAAATTCTAACGGACGAAGAGGAATATGAAAACTTTATGTCGACAGGGCAAGGCGCGAAAATTCTCATCGATGATAAGTTAATCCAGGGAAATGGAAGAGATGAGATATTCGTCTATATCAATGCTAAAAATATAATTGTATCAAACTTGCCGCATACCGCTGGCAGTACTGAATATCTTCGAAATATCGAGCAATTGAATGAATCTGGTTATACGTATTATTGGACCAACACCCAGAAGGATTTGTACAATCGTTATATAATCAACCTTTTTGTAAAAATAAAGGACCTTGAGAATTTAGATACGATCGGTTACCTTCAATCCCAAATATCCGAGCATTACCTGGAGAATATATACAGGTCCCTGCTCCAGGGTGAGGACGAGATATTTATCGTAGACAAGGACAATGTTATAATATCCCATTTTGACAAGAACAGGATTGGTGAAAAATTAGAAATTGCCAGCATAAATAAAGCAAATTTATTTGAGCACATGATTTCAGGCACACCTTGGAGATTAATAAGGTATAATACTTATGAAAGCTATAAAAATGAAGTTAAAGAAATGCTGATGGAAAAGTTATATTTGTTGATTATTTTAACCAGCAGCATTATTATTGTCAGTTTCATGTTATCCTTTGTTTTAACCGGCAAACTCAATAAACTTGCTGACATATTCAACAATATAAACATAGAGCAGATTGACCTGTTTTTCCCTGAAAATACGTTTATCTGCGAGATAAATAAACTGGGAATGGCCTTCAACGATATGGTTATAAGAATAGAAGCCCTGATAGATCAACTGCTTATTTCAGCAAAAAAGCAAAGCATCCTTGAAAGCAAGAAAAAGGAAGCTGAACTGGCAGCCCTGCAAGCCCAAATAAACCCGCATTTTTTATATAATACTTTTGAAAGCATTAATTGGCTGATAAAAGCAAATGACAGGGAAAATGCAGTTAAGATGCTGAATGATTTGAGCGATCTCCTGAGATACCTGGCAAAAACCAAGGAAACCCTGGTTACGATTGAAGAAGAAATCATGCATGCAAAATTGTATTCTAATATTATGAAGATGCGGTTCAAGGAAAACCTGTCCTTTACATGGAAAATACCAGGAGAAGTAATGAAGTGCAAAATTATTAAGTTCACCTTGCAGCCCTTGATTGAGAACGCAATTTACCACGGGATCATGCCCAAGCAAAACAAAGGTACCATACAGGTGGAATGCCGGGCTGGAAAGGACGAGATACTGGTTGTTGTTTCTGATGACGGGGTTGGGATAGACAGGGACAAGCTTGAAAAAATAGAAGAAGAACTAGATAAGCAGGATTTGAATATTGGATTGTACAACGTTCAAAACAGGATAAAGATATTATTTGGAAATGATTATGGCATGCATGTAAAAAGCATACCAGGTGAGAAAACGGAAATCCTTATTCGAATTCCAAGAATAACTTAAATTCCCCTGAATAACTTGACCTTCCCTGGAATAACTTGCCCTCCGCTTTAACAACCTTGGATACCCCTGGAATAACTTGATTTCTGCGGCAAGAGTTGTCTTGGACCAAAAAAATTTAAACAAATTATACAATATCTTAGACCATTTTCTTGTTGATATTTGTATAATTATCTTAGAAAAGCTTTAAAAACATTCCGACAATTCGTGTAACTAGATTATGCCAGGATAGTAATGCAAGTGTTGAGATTGATGCAAACATATAACGCAGGCAAGCAGTTCAAGTACATAATGCAAACGGGCAGTGCAACCAGGTAATGCAAGTATGTACATTACGTACATTAAGAATACAAAATGAGAGTGGATATTATGGGAATAAAAATCAATGTGTTTGCTCGAGATAATAAAGGTGCAGGTTTAAGGATACCGTACAAGAAAAATATCCTAAATAACAGGTTCGTGCAAAAAATCTCCAATAATAATCTGGCAAAACGAATCTGCAAAATGAGGTATTATTACCTCCTGTTATTGCCTGTAATTGCATATTTCATAATATTTCACTACATCCCGATGTATGGTATAGTCATCGCTTTCAAGAACTATGCCTTTTTAAAAGGGATATTGGGAAGCGATTGGGTGGGATTTGCACATTTTAGAAGGCTTTTTTCAAGTCCCTTGTTTTATAA
>JAAZDH010000017.1 GCA_012512865.1 Clostridiaceae bacterium
CATACCCCTGCATAACATGTACTCCTTTATTAAAACATCATTATTCCTTATCATACCATGCAATTTGCCCCAACCTTAACATTATTCTAACATTCATAAAAGAAAATTCAAGTGTGACACTGGGACGTTGGTCTCAATCGCGAAGATACACAGTAATTGTTGACCCTTACCAGGCATGAAATTTTATACTCCAAAAACCTGCACGATGCAATTCGTCTTCGCCATAAACAACCATTATGATATTGTGAGATTGGAGTCGTTTCTGGAAGAGCAATACATTGGCTCGCTGGAATAATAGATTTTCTCCCCTTTGCTAAAGCCATGTTGGAATAAGTAAGGTTACATATTACCCCTTTTATATTTACCTGGCATTCACAGAACGGGCATATTCTGTCGGAGTCATATTAGTCATGCTCTTAAAATGGCGCGAAAAATAATGGATGCTGCTGTAGGATAGTTTTTCCGCTATCTGGGTAAAATTATACTCTCCCGATCTGATCATTTCCTTAGCCCTATCAATCTTTAATTTATTAAAGTATTCTTTAACCCCCATACCTGCCTTCGCTTTGAAAGCTGTTATCAGCTGGGTGCGGCTGACGGCAAATTCTGTACAAAGCTTTTCAAGTTTTATGTTTTCTGAAATATGTTTGTCCATGTATTCAATTATTAGCTCTACTAACCCTTTTTCCCTGTTTTCTGCTGTAATAGTTGTAAGTTTAGCTTTCTCCCGCCCTGTACGCCCTTTTCTTATCATTAAGATAAGTAAAATTTCCAGGTGATTCTTTATCATCTGCTCACTTCCGAACTGCGCATCATTTCGCCTTTTCGGGAATCTCATTTTGGGTGAATCAACGGGAGGATCAAAAGCCTCCCTGCCTTCTTTCATTAGCTTTGATAATATTTCTCTTTCCTCCTCATCCAGCTGAAATGTTTTATTTCGAAAAAACTCCATACATGCCGCCGAGCACTCGAAGGAAATTATAACCAGATTGGGGCTGGTGTTGTTTAAGGCCCTTCCTGCATGGAATTCGTTAGGTTCATAGAAAATAATATCTCCCTGGTGCAGTATGTATTTATTTGCGTCGGTTAGTATCTCAATACTTCCTTTATCAACATAAACAAATTACCAGAAATTATGTCTTTCTCCCAGGGCCGAAAATTTGCTTGTTAATTCTTTATAATAAAAAGTAATTAATTTGTCTATTATCAGACTATTTTGAAGGACGAACCCCCTGTAAACCATAAACTTACCTGCCTTTCCCCGTTTTGATTGTAGCATGTTAAAATTGTCATCAAATACATCAAGTCATTAATCCATACTCTTCGACGCATATTCATCAACATATATTCATCAGCACATATTAATCGACACATACTTATCGACATATATTCATTATATACTAATTTTAATATATTGGAACAATTTTATAAATTATTAGATCAATCAGATAAAGAAATCGAAGATTAATAATTATATTATAGCATCATGGAATATATTACAACACTATAAAACATGGCTTAAGCGGTTTAAATGGTTTAGCTTTTATTTTGTTTTTTTAAATGTTCGGAGGTGTATCGCTAATGGAAAAAATCCGTTTAGGTGTAGTAGGATGCGGAGGAATGACTAACTTTCACTTAAAAGGGCTTTTGGAAGTAAGCAATGAAATATCCGTCACGGCAACTTGCGACATTATACCGGAAAAAGCCAAGGCAGCCGCTGAAGTTGTAGGAGCAGAGATCCATGCAACAGATTATAAGAAAATATTGGACTATGTAGATGCAGTATTGATTTCGCTGCCCCATGACTTACATTTTGAAACCGGTATGTTTTTCCTAAATGGCGGTAAGCATGTTCTTATGGAAAAACCCATGTGTAATACCGAAGATGAATGTATCAAGCTTATTGAAAGGTCCGAGGAAAATAAAAAGGTTCTTATGACAGCTTACCCTGTAAGGTACTGGCCGATTATTATGAAAATGAAAGAATTGGCAGATGCCAAAACCTACGGAGAGGTATTTCAGATGTCAATTTGGACTGAACAATTCACAAAATACCCTGAAGGACATTGGGCACTCTCGGCTAAACGTCTTGGAGGCGGGCAATTCTTCAGCCACGGATGTCATTATATAGACCTATTATTATGGTTTCTTGGGAAACCTGTCCGGGGAGTACACATGGGAACAAATTACGGTACCCCGTGGATGGAAAAGGAAGGCACCAGTAACGCAATTATTGAGTTTGAAAACGGAGCAATAGGATATCACTTTGGTACCTGGGGCGCAAGGGGCACCAAATTAGGTTATAGTTTTCATTTGCACTGCACTGAAGGCATGTTGGAGTACAATAATGCTGATGGCAAATTATATCTTCATTCCCATATAAAAGCCGAAAAAGCTAACCTGGATACATCTTCAATAACACAGGTACTGGCAGAGAAAAATGATCAGACTAAGGAAACCCAGTTTGAAATCCTTCATTTTATTGACTGCATAAGGACCGGAAAAAGACCTTTAACAGACGGGCCAAGAAGTCTCCAGGGATTAAGAGTAATATGGTGCCTCTATGAAGCTGAACAAAATAATAAAATTGCCGATTTGCGGGGGCTTGGCCTGGATGAAGATTGGAGAAATATTTCAAAATAACAAATAGATTTTAGATTTCCTATGCCGATGATGTCAAGTGTCTTTTCACTGATTCTGATTGTTAACCCGGTTAATATAATTTTTATCTCATTGTAGATTTGCACAAAACGGCAAACTGTCTTTATCAACGTTTTTATACCATTCACCGAATTTGTACCCCGTTATTGACATATCCATTTCTACATTATGTAATTCAAATATAATATATGAATAATTGTTCAATTGTTCAATATTAATTGGCAGATAGAGGTGTATAAAATGGGTGATAGCAGGAACGTGAGGGGCAGGTGCGACTGCAACGTAATCCACGAAAACATTGTAAGCAGTGTCAAGGAGAAAATGCCCGGCGAAGAAAAGCTTTATTATTTGGCAGAGTTGTTTAAAGTGTTTGGTGACTCTACCAGGATAAAAATACTCTGTGTGCTGGCAGAGTCGGAAATGTGCGTATGTGATATTTCGGCATTGCTTAACATGACACAATCTGCAATATCCCACCAATTGAGGATTTTAAAGCAGGCAAAACTGGTAAAGAGCTGGAGAGAGGGCAAAGTGGTTTTCTACTCGCTGGACGATAATCATGTAAAGCAAATATTTAACCAGGGGTTGGACCATATCAACGAATTATAGGCGGTCACACCTTTTTCGGTTAAGCTTTTAGATTTACCAGGTATTGTATTATATCAACGAATTCCATACGTGATAATATACGTTTATACGTTGCAGCAGAAAGAAGGGTTAAATGGATGAGAGGAATAGAAGAGAATTAATGCTTGATGGCCTGGATTGCGCCATCTGCGCAGCAAAGGTTGAAAAGGAAATCAATGATCTTCCCGGGGTAACGCAGGCAGGGCATAAAGAGCATGAAAAAAATGAAGAAAACGAAGAAAACAAAGGCATAAATAAGACCAGGGTTGTTCGCCTTGGCATCGGTGCAGCCTTGTTTTTTACAGCTTTGCTTTTCAAGCTCCCATTTGAGGTTGAACTTGGGATATTCCTTGCAAGCTATATATTAGTTGGCGGAGAAGTAATCCTTAAAGCTGTAAAAAACATGCTAAAAGGTCGGGTGCTCGATGAAAACTTCCTTATGAGCGCTGCCACCATCGGTGCTTTTGCGATCAAGGAATTCCCCGAAGGTGTGGCGGTAATGCTTTTCTACCAGGTGGGTGAACTTTTCCAGGGAATTGCCGTCAACCGCTCCAAGAAATCCATTTCCGCATTAATAGATATACGTCCCGATTATGCAAATCTCAAGGTGGGCGATGAAGTTAGAAAGGTTTCTCCCTGGGAGGTAAGC
>JAAZDH010000018.1 GCA_012512865.1 Clostridiaceae bacterium
AATAAGCGAAAATCTAAGAATAAGTGAGAAAATGAAAGAAAAATGAAGATTTATTAGGGAGGTTGGAAAATGAGTAACGGGTTAAATAAAAAAATATCAGACATGTTGGAAAAAATGGATAATAAAATGATACAAACAAAGTTAAATGCCGCCTTGGACATGCTGAAAAAAGGCAAAACCGAGGACCTGGCAAAAAAGATAAAAAAAATCGATAAAAACGAACTGATGGAAAAGGTAAATGAATTTGACCAATCAAAA
Source organism: Clostridiaceae bacterium (assembly GCA_012512865.1). Classification (GTDB taxonomy): domain Bacteria; phylum Bacillota; class Clostridia; order Acetivibrionales; family DUMC01; genus Ch48. Next base: position 259 of record JAAZDH010000018.1, read on the forward strand.
TTAAAGGAACTAAACATCGATATTGAGGATATAAAAAACAAGGTCACCAGCGAGGACCTTGAAAAGCTCAAGGAGTTAATCGGTGAACACGGGGATGAAATAATTAATAAAATAAAGACATTATTAAACCACATGTGAATATATTTTATACATGGATGTATTTTGAACGGATATCTTTTAATAAAATGATTATATTTTATTAAAATGATACGCCCTTTGGGAGGGGAAGCTTGTGAAAGAAGACCTTGGCGTAACAATCAAGCAGCTGGCGAGTATGCTGGACCAGGACAAAATTCCCGAAAACTTAAAAGAGCTTATTTCCTTGTTTTCCGGTATGATGGAAAAAAACAGCAATGAACGGCAAAAACAAGATATCCCGGCATTGGACAATCACGTAAATGAGCAATCCCCGGGAAAGGAAAACACGGGTGAACAAGAAGTTAGCCCGGAAATGATAACCCTGGTTAAAACCCTTATGGGAAGACTGGATATAAGAAACGATCCCAGGATAAACTTGTTAATGGCATTAAAGCCTTTCCTTAATAACAACCGGCGTAAAAAGCTGGGCAATTGCATTAAACTGCTTCAAATAACAAGGTTGTTCGAGGACATGGAAAACTTGGAGAACCATAACTTGTAAAGGGGGAATGCCCATGATATACAGAAGATATCCTTTAATACATAGAAAGTTCATATACCCCTATGTACGCCCCAATCCAAGATATGCTGCAAAAACGCCAGGCTATGGCTATGATCCAAGCAAGGAAAAAACAGAAGATAATACCGGGGATAATAAGAAAATAGACAATAATCAAATGCCCAAAAGCGATAGTATGCAAAAGCATCAAGGGGATAACAAGCAAAAAGCTTATAAACAAAAAGATAGCCAGCAAAAAACCGGTAAACTAACGGGAATAGAAAAAATCCCCCTGCCAAATGAACCTGATATACCGGAGGATGTTTTGAGCCCGGGCCGTTTTCCTCAACCGGGAGCTAGCGGAATCACCAGGAAAAAACGGGGCCATCCATCCCCGTTTTTAAGCATTTTACGCAAAAGAATAGGCTTAGAAGAAATAATCATTCTCGGGCTTATATTGCTTCTATTAAATGAAGAAACCAGGGATGATATTCTCCTGGTTATATTGGTATATATTTTATTAACTTGAAGCTAACCTGCTCTTCATTATGTCCTCTTCCCTGCACGCTTCTCGGAATATTTTTTATACGCGGCAAAAACATACGTCGTGGCCACTGAATAAAACACGGTTAAGAATATCCATTTAAGAAGCAGCAGCCATATATTGTCGTCAAGACTTACAAACATTACCTGGAACCCGATAAATATAACATCAAATACAAAGACTGTACATAGTATTTTCCAAAAATTGCTGTCTGCAAATCGCTTTGCTTTCAGGAAAACACCCTTGCCATTGTTCATTAAGGCAGGATACGTGAAAATTACGTAAATCCTGAAAAACATCGCTCCAAAAAACAGCACCACACAGGTCAAAACATCAACAAATAACACGGCAGGTAACATTTCCAAGCCTTTACCTATGGCGGCCCTTGTTATTATCAAGGCGGGCACCGATGCTATTACCATGATTACAAGGAGCAGCAGACCCGCAGTAAATACAATATAATTAACTAGCCACATCGGTCCGAAGTATTCTTTTATCCCGGTTGCGAACTCGTTTTTCTCCCCGTGTTTCTTGTTAACCGCGTTGTTAAGTTTATAAAAGTATCCCGACAACAAAACTGCTGCTAATATGGATATTGCGGCCAGGACCGCGAGTATGACAATTACCCCTATAATTATAATCACAGCCTTGGTATCCGTAATAAAACCGTAAATAACCTGGATGAATGAAATGATACTTTCGAAGAAGTTGCTGCCACTGATTGAGCTAAGTTCATATATTGTCCTGAATACGGGCAAAAGATATTCCACCAGTGTAATTATTAGTGTCAAAATTCCCCAAAAAATTAAAATAAACGGTTTCTTAATTATTATTCCTATGGCGTTACCTACAGCTTCCATGTGGTTTTCTCCTGTCTCACATTGTATTATGATATTTTATTTTTTGGCATCATTTTATTTCATTATTTCTTCCCTTGCAAGTTTAAACGCAAGGTATATTTTGTCCCCAAAATTATATAGTGTCACCAAAGTTGCAGGTTTCATTTATTATCTAGATTGCAAGTTATATTTTATCAACCGGTATTTATAAATTCAAGTGCCGTTGGTTTTACGTTTTTTTTTATTTATTTTACATGTGCTTGTTTGGCTTTCATTTTTTCCGCTTCCCTTACAATCCAGGACAAGTCTTTCCCGGTACTTATCATTTCGTAAAATTCAAGCACCATCTCGCAGATTTGGGCATGGTCCTCCATGTCAAGATTGCTATACTTTTTCATGGCTTTGACAAGACCATGGTCCCAGGTGGCTCTCCTGATATCTTGAGCTGCCGGGTCATCTTCCGGTGAAAATGCATACCCAGCTGCTATGCCTATCGAAATATAAACTGGCCTTATCCCGTTTTTTACGCAAAGTTTAGCTGCGCCTATCAACCTGTCATTTTCCGAGAGCTTTCTTACAGGGTCCCTTCCCACCCTTCCTACCGTATCACCCAGCAGCCTGTTTCCAAACCTGCAGACTAAATCGTCCGCATGGGCTACAAGCTCATGAAGGGGGTAATTGTGCTCCTTTGACAAGCATATCGCGGATTCCAGCAGGGCCCTGTATGTTACCAGCTTGATTGAAGAATCCCTGCATGCTTCCCATAAATACTTGTAACCCTTGGCAAACCCCAGGTATGCTGCCGTTGCATGCCCCATGTTATGCATAAACAGCTTGCGCTGCACGTAAAAATCGAAGGGAGAATAGGGGATCATATTCTTGATGACGGGTATTTTTCCTTTAAAAGCATTTTTATCCACCGGCAACTCGCAGTATTTTTCCACGTAAACCCTCAATGGATTGCCTTCCTGCATCTCTTCCGTCATTATGGGCGCCATTCTTCCTATGGATGTTTCAACAAGCCCTACCTTTTCATCAAAAAGCTTTTTCTCCTCTTCACCCAGTTCGCCTTTTATTAATCCTTCAAGGTAATGGTGGGCATCCAGGAGGTTTTCGCATATCAGGATATTTAACGGTGCGCTATTTCCGACTTGCCATCTTCTTCTTAAACCAAGGGCAACAGGCCTGGCTATCTTTGCCAGCACATTGACACCCACTGCCGTGGCCATGATATCCGCGCCTGCGATTTCTGTTTGTATAGCTTCTAGGTCCGTACCATCAATCGCCCGTACATTTTTTATGATAATCTCATCATATGTATCATCATCCATGATTCTTACGGGGTAAGCCCTGTCGGCATTTATCCTCCCTATGATTACGGGATTGATATCCACAAACACGACTTCGTACCCTGATTCGCTGAAAAGCTGCCCTATAAAACCTCTTCCTATATTCCCCGCTCCATACATTACTGCTTTTTTCTTCTTCATAATAACACCGCCTGCCTTTGTTAAACTCATGTATTACAAAATTTACTTGCCGCTAAATTTGCTGCAAAACTTACGTATTAAAACGTTACTGCAAGCATACTGCCTGTCTTGCATCCTTGCACCCAATGGGACTAAACTAACCATGCCGTAAATATTATATAATATTATATATTTATAAACATTATATATCAAGTTGCACATCAAATCATTAAAAGGGTCCAAGTTTCATAGTTTTAATATATCACCCGGTAAAAGAGATGCCATATGAAAACACCTCGCCTTGTCTCATTTAAATGTGTCAATCAGTTCCTTTTGTCAGCCATGCTTTTCCTTCTTTCGCCCGCATTAGTGCCTTTAGATGCCTTTTACATATTAGTGCCTATTACCTAGTACACGACAAGGCTTCTTACCGGGTCACAAGTTTTCATAAAACTGGGATCAATATCATATCGCAGTATCGTAAACATTTCCATTGCTACTATTTTCAACATTGAAGATACAAAGAGCAATATTTGCCTTGTCCATGCGAACCGTTTCTTTACCTTGCTCCAGCTCACGAATAAAACGAAGACCCAACCCGGGTCACATTGCAAATTCTTCCTGGGTAAGCCCTGCTGCACATCTGTTTTCTTTTATAATTTGGCAATTCGGGGGTGCACAATGCCCACAGATCTAAACAACGACGGGTATGAAAACCTGATTTTAGGTACCGCAACATATCAACTTGGCTGAAAAAGAGTTCTTTTTATTCCTTCAAAGCCCTGCACGTATTCCTTATTGCCAAGTTAGGCTTAAGAATATTGATTTTTTCCGGGACATCCTGCTTCTTGAGCAATTTAATAAGTATTTCAGTACATTTTCTTCCCATTTCAAATTTAGGTTGGCGAATAGTCGTAAGTTTTATCCTATGCATGGAAGAAAATGATATGTCGTCAAACCCGATAACGGAAACATCTTTTGGAACATCAAGTCCAAATTCTTCTATGGCCTGGATTACTCCCAGGGCAACAATATCATTTACTGCAAAAATCGCAGTAGGAATATCTTTGTTAATCAACATTTCCATGGCAGCTTTGTATCCGCTTTTTTGGCTAAAACTATTGAATGTATGGATATTAGCATTTACCGTAAGATTATGTTTTTGCATGGTCTCTTTATAACCTTCAAAACGTTCTTTATTGGTGCTTGTTTTTTCTGAACCTCCTATATATGCAATATTTGTATGTCCAAATTTAACAAGGTACTCAACGCTCATTATAGCCCCCATCTTATTATCAATACCCACATAATAAATGTCATCATGTTTTGGACCTTCGGTAATATATACAATAGGAATTGATAAATTCCTATGATGGTCTGCCATTTCCATTACTGAAGAAATAATTATTCCATCTACCCTTTTAGCATTTAAAATATTTATATATGTTTTCTCTCTCTCATAATCCCAGTTTGTGTTACAAAGAAATATGCAATAGCCGTTTTCATTCGCAAACGATTCAACACCAAGGGCAAGCTCTGCAAAAAAAGGATTTGATATATCGGGAACAATCAACCCTATCATATTTGTGTTTTTCCCTTTCAGCCCTCTTGCCGAAGGATCAGGAATATAATTCATCTCTTGCGCAATTCTTTTAATCTTTTCCCGTGTTTCATAATTCACATCCGGGTGATTGCTTAAAGCTCTTGACACAGTAGCATAAGAAACACCTGCAGCTTTTGCGATGTCCTTTAAAGTAACAACCATTAATATTCTCTCCTCCCCAAATTAAAGCAGCGGCTTAATGCAAGTTTTTCCAAAACGTTTACATTAAGAGTCTAACATTCACAGCAAACATGTGTCAAGCCCAAGTCAGAAGTGGATGTCTTTACCAAGTGCTGTTTTAAGAGTGTATTTTCTATGTCAATGGTATGTTGGAATTAAGTATGTTAACCGTCAGTCAAAAGTTAAAAATACCCATGTATAAATTTCCTGTTAACCCCACACCAGGGCCGCAATACGGTGAATACCTGGACTGGCGGACAGAAGCCCAGTACCTGTTTCCAATAGGGAAAACCGTGGTAGTTAGGGATTTTATTACAGGAACCACCTTTAACATTAAAAGGACAGTAGGAGCAAACCATGACGATTGTGAGCCTTTAACATCTGCAGGTTCAAATAAGATAAAAACCCTGTAGGGAGGTAGCTACTCGTGGGTTACCCGTGCAATTATTGTTGAAGTATATTACAGGAAAATGGCAGCATCAATGTAATCCATGCCCCATGACATACCTTATATAGAAAATAATAATTTTAACAGACACTTTCACATACATTTCAGGAACAGTACCCGCCACTCAAACGGAGCAGTTGATCCCGCTCACCAGGAAAAAGTGAAAATCGCAGCAGATGTTAGATATTAACATTTTTATTTTTTATCAAAAACTCATTTTTTAAGGATTTTGCAGGCTAGGAGCCTGCGCCTGCCCGGAAAAGTGGACTCATGCAGGAGGAACGTCATTTCCTTCATTCAGAATACCTCGAAGGCAAGTTCTAATGTCATTTACTAGTTCAAATGAGTCCATGAGCGTTCCTCCTGCAGACCGCTTTGACAACTAAGACTTTATGGGCAAACTCCTAGCTTTAAATATTAGAAATGTTATCCTGCAGAGACATCATCACAAGCATCATCACCTTAAAAGAGTATCATTGTTAAGTGCTTCTTTCTGTTCAGGACCACTTGGTCCAGCAGCCAAAATCGGTTGTCCGAATATTTCTCCCAATTGTTCATTTCCCCATCTATATGCGCATAAGCTATTAGGATTTGTATAATCCTTATCAAAATAGGAAGGCCATGTAGATGTTCCTACTGCTCTTCCTGTACCTGTTGCCGGGAAAAATTCAAAGGTTTCAAGGCAATTCCATGTATCCCATGCAGTACCTGCGCTACATTCATCTTTTAATTTAGCTATTATAATGTTTTTGTAGACATGGCTCCCCGGGTCCTTCCACATTCCATGAGAGCCTTTGGCACAGTATGCTACAATATGGGTTGAATCTACTTTGGTTACTTCATCCCAGGTATAAACATTTACAAAATCATGAGAAGAATAGCATACAAGAACAGGTTTTACATAGTTTTTTCCTTCGTATGTAAACTTCGCAAGTCTTACGGTTACATGCTCCCAATCTCCCACATGGTTGCCAAATTCTTGTCCTAATACTACTTTCCCATAATTGTAGGGAGAAAATTGCCAATATGACAGGTCAACATTATTATATGTTTTTTCCGTCCAAAAAGAATAGCATACCGCACTTTCCTGGTCTCCTGCAAAGAAGGGCAACTTATGAGTAGGACTGCTAAGTGGCTGTAGGGTCGTGTAACTGTATTTGTTATAGCTAGTATTAAAATATCTTTGCAAATAAGGTAGTGCCCATTCTACCGAAGAAGCCCAATACGTTTCGCCAACAGCCATCCATATCCTCGGAGCAAAGGTTCGAAGGATCTGAGCCTTACTTACGTCATCAAATTCGTCAACCTGTATACATGTTGCATCAACTGGATTTACAGTTTCAACTTTTATACTGGAAGTAACATCATTAAAATCCGACAACCAATTGTCGTCTGCTGTCAGTACCTTCGTACTTCCGGAAAATCCTGCATCCTTATATAATGTGACCTTATAACCCGGCGCAACTCTTATAGAAGATATAGTATCATTTCCTACACCACCAGGAGCTGTTAAATAAGATACATCATACATGCCCGTATCAAATGACTGAGAGGTGCCTTCAAACTCAGAGTCTTTATATACTGTTACGGGCGGGTAACCATTTGCGTGTACTACCGGTTGAATTTCTGGCATGATTAACACAAGTAAAGCAGAAATAACAGAAATAATAATAACCTTTACCATATGTTTTCTCATAATAAAATACCATCTTTCCCAATAAAATTTTATTTGTGCAGTTTATAATTTTCATTTTTTGAAGTTTATTTTATAAATATACTATACATTCTGAATGAATATTCGTGCCTTCGATAACATTATGACACTCTATTTCCATACCCAGCTTGGTACTCCTGTATCCAGCTTGGTCCTGGAAATTTTGCAAAAGAAGTATTTTGGTAGAATTAAGAAACGATGTTTTTGTTTGTTGGATTAGGTTAGGAATTTTAAGCCACTTTTTGCTTTATTACTTGTTCGATTCTTTTGTCACACTAATTACTTTGTTACATTACTTAAAACTTCAATTCATCACCTCCCTGTATCCTTTATCCTGGGCTATGGATGCAATCAAAAGTTATGGCTGCACTTTAGAGCTACAGGCGCTATTTATCTTTTTTCTCTGCATTCAGGCAATATTTCTGCATGCACTTAGTAAAAGCACAAGAAAATAGCACACCATTTTCACCGGCAAATATCCTTTTCCATTGCCCATTCATTGAACTTGCCCAATACCACTCAGCCTTAATTTGTTAGCATAATGGCATGCAACATAGTGCCCATCCTCAAGTTCATATAATTCTGGTATCACGCTGTCGCATTCCTTTCCCCTATAGGGGCACCTCGGATGAAAATGACATCCGGCAGGCGGATTGGAGGGAATTGGCACCTCTCCCTGTAAAATAATCCTGCGCATTTTCCTTTCGGGATCAGGGTTTGGAACTGCAGATAACAATGCTTCCGTGTATGGATGTTTCGGATATGAGTACATTTTTTCAGTAGGCGCTAGCTCTACAATTCTCCCCAAGTACATTACAGCAACTCTATCTGATATATATTCCACGACAGAAAGGTCATGCGCTATAAAAATATATGTCATCTTATATTCAGCTTGCAAATCTTTTAGAATATTTATAATCTGAGCTTGAATGGACACATCCAGTGCAGAGACCGGTTCATCGCACACAATAATGTCCGGCAAAGTAATAAGAGCCCGTGCAATTCCAATACGTTGGCGCTGTCCACCGGAAAATGCATGGGGGTATCTTTTTAAATAGCTAATATCAAGTCCTGTTGCCTTACCTATCTCCTTGACACGGTCATCGATCTCGGGCTTGCTTAACTTGTAGCAAGCTTTAAGCGGTTCACTTATAATATCATATACGGTCATCCTGGGGTCAAGGGAAGAATACGGATCCTGGAAAATCATTTGAATCCTTTTCCTTAAATCTTTATATTCCTCTTCTTTTGCTTTCAGAAAATCTATTTTGGTGCCATCTTCCATATAATACATGACCTGGCCTGATGTGGCATCTATCCCCCTAACTATGCACCGTCCCAACGTGGTTTTGCCGCATCCCGATTCACCCACTAACCCGAAAGTCTCTCCTCTTTTAACAAAAAATGAAATATCAGATACTGCCTTTATCGTGGGAGTTTTTCCATATCCAAATAACTTGGTTTTTACATTAAATTCTTTTGTAAGATTTTTTATTTCCAATATAATATCAGATTTAGACATCGGCAGCCTCCGTTTCTTGTTTTATGTAATTGTCCTGTTTTATATTATCGTAATTATTGTAAAGGAAGCATTTTACCATATGGTCTTCAGATAGCTGGATCTCGGGAACTTTCTGCTTGTTGCATATACCATCCATCCTGTATTCACACCTTTCGTAGAAGTGGCATGCGGGAGGTAAATCAAGGGGCAGCGGAACATTGCCTTCTATTGAGTATAGTCTCTCTTTTTTTCTTCCCATCTTTGGAATGGATTTAATCAAGCCCTTTGTATACGGATGCCTGGGATTCCTGAATAGTTCTTTAACTGATGCCCTTTCTACTATTTCTCCTAAATACATTACAGCAACTTCATCGCAAATCTCGGCTATAACACCCAGGTTATGAGTGATAAAAAGTATTGCCATTTCATATTCCTTTTGCAACTGGTTCATTAATTCAAGCACCTGGGCCTGTATTGTAACATCAAGTGCTGTTGTAGGCTCGTCGGCAATTAATAGATCCGGATTACAGGAAAGTGCCATTGCAATCATTGCTCTTTGCCTCATTCCTCCAGAAAACTCATGGGGGTATTGATTTATTCTCTTTTCAGCATCAGCAATTCCGACACGTTTTAGCATGTTTATTGCGACTTCTTTTGCTTCTTTTTTATTTTTCATTTTATGTATTAGAATATTTTCCATGATTTGATTACCTATTGTATGTAAAGGTGAAAAAGCCGTCATAGGTTCCTGGAAAATCATTGATATTTTCTTGCCGCGAATATCTCGAATTTCAGCGCTATCTTTTTCCAACTCAAGCAGATTTATAATTTCATTTTTTTCACTGTCGTAAAATAATACTTCTCCTGTAGTCTGGCAAATATCCGGGTTTATACTAATAATAGCCTTACTTGTAAGGCTTTTCCCACAACCTGATTCACCGACAAGTCCCATGGTTTTTCCCCTTTTTATTGGAAAACTGACACCGTCCACGGCTTTCAGAATGCCCTCGTCCAATTTTATATGCACCTTCAGGTTCCTGACTTCGAGCAGTATATCATTATTTTTTCTATCTTCACACCTCATATTGTCTCCATCTCCAATTTCATAATGCTTCCCTTTTCATCATATAGTTTTCATATAGCAGGTTTAAACTATTTATAAGGGTCTGCAGCATCACGTAAACCATCTCCGAAAAAATTAAATGTTAATACCGTAATAATAACATAAACTAAAGGGATTAGTTTCCATGGATATAAAGCTACATTCTGAATCTCTTGAGCTTCCTGCAGCAATACCCCCCAACTGGTAGCCGGTGATCGTATGCCTAAACCGAGAAAACTCATTGATGTCTCACCTATAATCATACCCGGGATGCCTAAAGTCATATTAACTATTAAATAACTTAGAAATCCCGGTATAAGGTGAACAAAAATTATTTAAAGTCGCTTAAGCCTGCAATCTTTGCTGCCATAACATAGTCTTCATTTCTTAATGATAGAAATTTACTCCGAACAACCCGGGCAAGACCTGTCCATTCAATGAATGAAAGTATAATAGTAATATAAAGATATACCTGAACAACAGGTATTTGCGGGGGTATGGCAGCGGACAAGGTCATCCAAAGGGGCAAAGTCGGAAAACAGCGCAATATTTCTATTATACGTTGTATAATCGAGTCTACGACCCCTCCAAAATATCCTGAAATTCCGCCTATTAAAATACCAAGGATAAAACTTAATAATATCCCTGCAAGAGGAATTGTTAAAGAAATTTGACTTCCCAGGAGGATACGGGAGAATAAATCGCGCCCCATATTATCGGTTCCGAATAAAAATAACTTGCCAGGACTGTCAACTCCAAATAAATGCAAATCTGTTTTTATAAGGCCTAAAAATTTATACTCCTCGCCCCTGACAAAAAACTTAACCGGGTACTTGGTTTCAGTATCAATTGTAAAGATCTTTCTTAAAGTTTCCGGATGCCTTTCGGTCTTTAGACCATAAACAAAAGGCCTAAAACGGAATTCTCCTTCCTTGTCAAACCAATGTATTTTAACAGGAGGACAATTAATGTATTTACTGTCATAGCTTGTTAACCCTTGAGGCGCTATAAATTGGGCAAATAAAGCCTGCAAGTACAAAAGCAAAAGAATAAAAACACTTATGCAGGCAAGCTTATGCCTTTTTAGTTTCCGCCACATTAATTTCCATTGGGAAGCCATGTAAAAAGCTTCGGTTGCCTTCTCTTTATCTTTTTTCATTTTAAAAATGCCAGGAAAATTAATTAATCGTGTTCTCATATTCATATCCCTATTTCCCTTTTTTCTCATAACGAATCCTAGGATCTAACCATGCTAATAGCAAATCGGAAATCAAAGTTCCCAAAAGAGTAAGAACGGTCATCAACAATAACCAGGTACCTGCAAGATACATGTCCTGGTTTAGTAATGCCTTATGCATAACAGGTCCCTGGGTTGGCAGGTTCAATACAATTGCCGTAATTGTTGAGCCAGTAAATATGGACGTTAATGACCAACCTATCGTACTGATTATGGGATTAATTGCTGCACGCACAGGATATTTGAATAATATGCGTCTTTCCGGGAGACCCTTAGCTCTTGCCGTTATCACATACTGCTTGTTCAACTCATCAAGCAATTGTCCCCTCATTACCCTAATTAATCCGCATGTATTTGCAGTTCCTATTACAATAACTGGAATAATCATGTGTTTTAAAAGGTCGAGTATCTTTGCCCAGGTCCACGCACTTTCAACATATTCGGAAGATATCAGCCCAATCATGGGATTCCCAAAATACTTAAACGATAAGTACATTAAAACGATGGCAAAAAGAAAATTCGGCGTACCCATACCAAAAAAACCAATTATGGTAAAAATATAATCGCCGATAGAATATTGCTTTACAGCACTAAATATCCCAATGGGAATCGCCACAATATATGTAAAAAGCATAGTAACAAGAGATACCATAATTGTAATGCCCAAGTATTGTTTAATAACGGAGATAACCGGACGTTTATATGTAAAAGAATAACCAAAATCTCCCCTGGTAATAATGCCGCTTATCCATTTAAAATACTGGACATACCATGGCTTATCCAGGCCATAATCCTGTCTCATTCTCTCAAGAGCTTGTTTATCAATAGTTTCCCCTTCTTGTACGGCTTTAGCTGTATAAACACTTAAAAAATCGCCCGGGGGTAACTGGATTAATAAAAATATTACTATTGATATGAAAATCGTAGTAGGGATGATATAAAGTATTCTACGGACAATATATTTCAGCATCTAAATCCCCCTTAAATAAAACCTATTTACCAGGGTGAATAATAATATTCACCCTGGTAAATATAATAAAATAATTCAATTAATTAATAATCTTGCTTGTTCTATTTTTTGATAAAGAATTGCATCGGCCTACCATGCCCTAAGTCACGGAACTCATCACAATATATCAATCCTTCGGGAACATTCCTGAAATTATTTTTAACCAATATAAATTGGGGCATAGGACCAGTATAACCTATAATCCACATATTTTTGGCATGCAGTTTTATGATTTCATCCGACCATTTGTTGATATCTTCATTTGTCGTTGATGATATTACTTTATCCCAGTATTCCAGCAACTTTGCCACATCGCCTTCGGGTTTGACACCTTCTGCACCTTGTGTTGCATTATACAGGCCATAATATCCGAGCCATGGTGTAAGAACACGCAAAGGTACTACCGTGTCAGGACGATACGACAATTTCAATAAACTTATTGATTCAGCAGTTGTAGCCGTTAGCTTGTTCCCGTATTTCATTTCCTGGAAAAGGGCATTATCGATTTGCTTGATTTCTGTTCTTATTCCTACATCTTCATAGTATTTCTTTAGCAGTTCTTCAAATGGTCCGGCGCTTTGAGTATAGATTATGAGGATAAGCTCTGTTCCGTCGGAGAAAGTCCTGTATTTATTATCCTTATCCCACTTCAAACCAATTTCATCCAACAGTGCATTTGCCCTGTTCACATCATATTCTGCCCATTTTTGAGCCCAACCTTCCTGGTAGTTGGGAAGTCCTTTAGGTACTGCAGCTTGTTGAGGTTCTGTAATGCCGTTGGTTACAATTTCGCAAACTTCTTCCCTGTTAACAGCTACCGAAATTGCTTCCCTGAACCTGATATCCTGGAATAGTTCACGTAACTTGGGATCCTCCACCGTTTGATTTAACTGGATGACATTAGTCGCCCAATTAGCCGATAACCATTTTATAATTCTATAATCACCCTTTTTCTCATTCTCTTTTAATATCGTAAAATCACTGCTGTCCTGTGCCCAACAGTCAATATTTCCTGCTAAGGATTCTAATAAAATATGATCTGCTTCCATTCTATCAACCACAATACGATCTATGTAAGGCAACTGGTTTCCTACAGGGTCGGTTTTCCAATAATAGGGGTTCCTTTCCATGATAAAACGTTCACTGTTAGGATCGTTTTTAGCAACCCATGCTCTTAGAGTAGGTCTTTCCGGCCAAACCCAGTAATAATATCCTATCCATGACATAAATTGTTTTAAGTCCGAAAAACCCCATTCTTTTGCTATTTCCAAGGCTTTTTCTTCTCCAACAAATTCAGGCAAAATATTCTTGTAGAAATGTGCAGGTGCAAAAAACCACTTATTATCAATTGCCACACGTTCCAAGAATAATACATTAGGATACTTATGTATAACCTTTATAGTGTAATCATCAACTTTTATAACATCACATCTTGCCTTATCCCCTGTTACAGGATCTACTGAATAGTAGCAATCATACAATTGTTTGCCAAAGACCTCGGGTATGAGCATATGTTCCCAGTAAAATATTACATCATCTGCAGTGAAAGGCTGTCCGTCAGACCACTTAATCCCTTTTCGCAAATAAATCGTATATTCTGTCGCATCCTCATTCACATCATATCCTTTTGCTACATTCGGTTCTACACCATTTCCATCTTGCCTGAATCTAAACAAAGCTTCCTCGGTAAACTTGCCTACAGTCCATTTATCGTCTATACCTTTCCATGCAAGTCGCCAATCCCCTCCATATTGTCCGATTTCCTCCATGACCGGTTCAATCATGATGTCTACTTTTACCGGCAGGCGTTCTTCAAGAGAAGGCAGCTTTCCGGCTTGCACTAGTTCTTTAAGCATAGGCGCTTCGTTTAGCGTATACGTATCTTTTGAAGTGCCGGTTTGTACACCACCGGATTTTTCTGTTTGAATTGCTTGCTGCTCACTACTCTTTTCAGTGTCAACTTCTTTGCTGCTTGGTGAAATACATGCTGAAAGAGTGAAAATTAGTACTAGTAAAATTACGCACAGCGAAGATATTCTCTTGCTCATAAATTTACCCCTCCTTTAGTTTTTTTAAATAAATATTTAAAACCCGTTGAGGGTTTAATTTTTTACTAAATTATATTAATTTTGAATATTTATGTGACGTTTTCTAAACGATTAAATATTTTTCTCATCTTTTGGGCATTTTCTAT
>JAAZDH010000128.1 GCA_012512865.1 Clostridiaceae bacterium
CCTGTTGCTGACAAGGTCAGGGTCATATGTTTCATTACCAGTGCCTGCCGTGTCGCTTGTTTTATCCGCATCACCGGTTTTCCCGGTGCCGGCGGTGCTGCCGGTTCTGTCAGTTCTGCCGGTTCTGTCAGTGCTGCCGGTGCCGCAGCTGCCGCCGCCAATACTGGTTATACCCGTGCTGCCGGCATGGCCTGCAGGTCTTGCCGTTGACATACCCGGTGTTATATTTCCCGTTTCCAATATGCCGGGGAAAATCCTCTTCAGCCTGGAAATAATGATTGAGGGCCTTAGAGTCCCACCTCCCTGGTCTGCAATAGGTACGCTTATTCTTAAGTATTTCCTTGCGGCTGTCAACACCGAGTATACCAGGTACTGGCTTTCGAATGCCTTAACCCGGGCGCTTCCTGCAAGTTCCATGTCAAGAACCTGCAAGACTTCCCTCTCCCTGTCGGACAAGATGCTTTCATCCAGTGCAGGAAGCGGAAATATGCCGTCATTTGCTCCAAGAACGTAGAGTGCATCCACCTCGTGTATCTTTGAACGTTCCATGTCCAAGATGACGACCTGGTCCAGTGATGGCGGTATAAGCCCTGTTTTATGCTCTCCGAACCCTATTTTTAAGATTTCGAGAAATCTTTTAAGCCCTGCTCTTTCACTTCCCATCAATTCCACAATTTGATCCAGTATTTCCATCGTAATGTTCCATATCTGCCTGTACTCGCTTGCCAGCAGCAACTCTCCCTCTTCTTTAAACATTTCTATGTACCTGCCTATTTGAGAAGGCACATCCAGGACGCAAAGCAAGTCGAAGAGCGCTTCACATATTTCCCTGGCGGTTTTTCTTCCCACGGCCCGGGCATGGAACCCGAGCAGGGGATTTACCACCCGTTTACGGGTATCATTCACCCTTGCCAGCAAGTCCTTGTATTTTTCATCCTTTTCGTCTTCCCATGTCATCTCGGGTATGTAGTCCCAATCTTCTTCCCTAGTCCACCTGTTTCCCCTTATCCCGCACTCCAGCACATAATTCTCGAGCAAATCGATATCTTCCGCCGGTATGCCGGTAAGCCCCGTTTTTAAATACCTGAATACGGCCTCGTAGGACCAATTATACATGAATATTTCAAATACGGATATGATAAGCTGTACAAGAGGATGTCCAATCACGTCTTTCTTCCTGTCAATAAAGCAAGGTATCTCGTACTGGGCAAAAACTGCTTTTATAAATTTCTCGTATACGGCCGGGTTGCCGCATACTATTGCTATATCCCTGTACCTTAAACCCTTGTCCCTGCAAAGCCGTATGATATCTATTGCCGTATCCTCGATTTCCGTGTATATGTTGCTCGCAGTAAAAATGGATATGTCTTTTGTTTTCCCCCTGGTTTCCCTATTTATACTTTCCTTTGTCTCCCTGCTTATGTTTTCGTTTATCTTCCTGCTTATATTTTCGCTAATTTTCCCGGGCGTCTCCCTATCATCATCTTTTACCTCGTATCTCTTAAACGGGAATGTGAAAAAGTATTTTTCCAGGTGTTCCAGCTCGGCGCTGTCTTTAAACCTGTGAAGCCTGTTGCTGACAGGCAGGACAACGGGTGATTCAATGGGAATGCCAGCCTCCCTTGCCATTTGCACCAGTTTTCTCACAACAATTTTTACCGGCGAAAAAATGTCCGTGTAATCAATGCCGCCACACGTGCTACCATGGATAGCGCCATGCATAGCACCATGTATGCTGTTACCTGTGCCATCATGGGCACCACCATGTATTGCGCCATGTATGCCGTTCCCGGTATTGCCCTGGGCATTATAATCCATCCCTTCATCAAACAGGCAATCGGTGCAAAGGCTCACGTTAACCCTGTAAGCCTTTCGCATGAGTTTTTCAATGACCTGGTACTCCTGGTGCGTAAATCCTGAAAATTCATCAATCCATACCTCCGCACCGTCGAACATGCTGGTTTTATCGAGCTTTTCTTTAAGTATTTCCAGGTCGTCGTCCATGTCCATGTATTTTTCGCTTATGATATTCTCGTATTCCCTGTATACGCGCGCAAGGCCTTCCAGCTTATTTTTCAACAGCGAGTTGTTCTTCTGGTTCATTATATCCGCCCTGCTTGCATGCTCCAGGTCTTCAGGCTTTATTCCGCACTTTTTAAACTCCGCGATCATTTCCGAGATTGTCTTTACAAAGCCTTGCCGCCCGGCAAACGATTGCAGTATATTCCCCTCATCCTCCATGTTTTCAAGTATCTTATGAATAATCATGCATTTGCCAGCCATGTTAAGGCGCGTGCGGGTAATGCCGCCAACCTCGCTGAATACCTTGTAGGCCATCCGCTTGAAGCTTAAGACTTCGGCCTTTATAATTCCGCTGGTTCCTGGCACCGCAACTGTCCCGGTTCCCGTTGCGCTTCCTGCGCCGGCTCCCGCCCCAGCTTCCATCCCGGTTTCCATCCCCGCTCCCGCCACGGTTCCCAGTACCCTTGCAAGGTTTCTTTCAGCCTGGAGGGAAAACTGTTCCGGCACGAGCAATATGCACGGGCTTTCCTTGCCGCTTTTTATTCTTGCTTTTATTTCTTCCAGGCAATAGCGGCTTTTGCCGCTGCCTGCCCTGCCATATATGAATCTCAGGCCCATTTACATGGTCTCTCCGTTTTAAAACAAGTGGACAATTCCCTTGTTCCATGATTCTTTACTACATATCCAGTATACCATATTTTCCTGGAGAAAATTGAAGATTTCTTACCATGTTATTATTTATACAATAGCTTTATTTGGAGGAAGATAAATATGCAGGGTATTAGAGCTATAATCTTGATCTTTTATATTCCAATGGCGTAAACCCGGTAATTTTTTTAAAATTCCGGTAAAAGCTTTTCTCGTTGTTATAGCCAACGGCGACAGCAATATTAGATACGCCCATACATGTCTCCTCAAGTAATTTTTTTGCTTTATTGACCCTAAGTAAATTGATATAATAGGAGAAACTGCATCCAAATATTTTCATGAAAATTTTTCTAAGATAAGAATAACTAATCCCTATTTCCGATGCGACCATTTCCATGGATACTTCTTTAAAATAGTTATCATTTAAATATTTAATTATAGCTTCCTGGTATTTTTGATATTTAGCCTCATCTATATATAACTTATCCGCAAGTTCCTTGAAATATTTTGAAAACCATGATTTTATATCATCTAAATAGCAGCTGTTTTTTATAAAATCCTCGTATATTGTATTTTCTATTTCGTTTAGATTATTTCCTGTAAGTTCGAACATCCTGTTTATACCACTAATTAACTTGATACAAAAATTTATTATAAATACCTTGTTTTCCCCCACGGCGGTAATTATACCGTTCAAAAATTTATCAAAATAATACGCTGCGCTTTCCGCATCCCCTCGTTTAAGGCAAGTAAAAATTTTTTCTTCTGTTTCATATGAATACTTGTAAGAAGCTTGTTCCCTGAATTCCGTCTCTCCATAAAACAACGCGGTATCCTGCTCGAGTAATATTTTATGTTCTAAAATCTTCAACGCATCTGAATAGGAATCTGCCGCTTTTAATATATCATTATATACCCTGCCTACAATAATAC
>JAAZDH010000129.1 GCA_012512865.1 Clostridiaceae bacterium
CACGCGCGAAAAATCGCAGTTTCAAACGGTGTTTTGTCACCTTATTGCCATACCTGGCTGAATCGCAAAGAGCAGGAATAATAGGGAACCTGAACCAGAACAAGAAGCAGTTGCGGCTGGCGGAAGTTAAGCTGGAAGAGGGTATTCTAAGCGCCACATTTAGAGAAGTGCTATTTCCGTTAAGGCAGGAGGAAATGAGAGAATATCTCGACCATGTTACGAACCTTTTGAAGGAACAGGATGTATGCGGAGTAGAAAAGTGTTCGAGATGCGGTAAGGAGGGCAGAGCCATGAGATTGTGCTTTTAAATAGGATACCTGTGTCCATGTGCCAGGAATGTTTTAAAAGTGCCAAGGAAGAAAGCCAACAGGCAGAACAGGAATTCGAAAGAACTGAAAAGAATTACTTGCAAGGTTTTGCAGGTGCAGTTGCCGGCGGCATAATCGCATCAATTCCATGGATAATTCTTTCCTATTTTGGATGGTTTGCAGCAATTCTTGGATTTGCAATAGGCAAGGCATCACTGAAAGGATACACAATGCTTGGCTGCAAGTTGGGAAAAGCAACAAGGTGGATTATTTTGGGCGTAACTGCATTTTGCATTGTATTTTCAGAGATAGTTACTCATACCATTGCAGTAATGGTTGTTTATGAAATTCCATTTAGTATGGATATTATATTTTTCGTGTTAACTACACCGGAAATCATAATAAACATGGGACGTAATGTTTTTTTGGGATGGATTATGGGCTTCCTGGGAATCTTACCGTTGTTTAGGGATATAAAGCAGGAGATTGACTCCGTTGTAGTAAAAGTGGAACAGGGATAAGTATCGCAGGGACAAACAGAAACGAAGAAGCAGGTATGTAGAATAATATTGTTATTGTAATAGGGAAGAAGGATAGCGGTTGTAAGTTATCGGTATTAAAAAAACTTGCTTGGGCTTGATGAATACCAGGTGGAATCCTTAACCTCAATAAAGCACTTCTGGCGCATGGTCTTTATGCCCTATACACTTCTGGAGCTTTTAAAGGTTTCAAATAAGAAATCCCTAAAGCTTGAGAATTTGGGAGATACCATAGGGTATTTCCATAAACAATATTTGGTTTCTATTGCTAAATTTGCATACAATTGTGCAGTTGAAGGGGTTTCTGTCGATGCAGTTATTACCAAATTGGTTATAGCTGAATAAACATTTACAATTTACTGCACAACACTAATAATAAATAATAAATTGGTTGACTATGCCGGGTAAAAAATTGTAATATATAGCCAATCAGTCAGTATCGGCGGGCTGTTGTCGAACTTGCTCTTAATATAAAACCAGGCTATCATTATGTTTATAAGCAGGGAAAGAAACGGGGGGCAACAAATGAAATGGATGAGTATTCAGAAAAACATAGTCAATACATAGACATTTTACAGGCATAGGTGCTATTGAGCTGAAAGGGCTTGAGTACCCGGAGGATTTTGAATGGTAGTAATTATCTGTATTGAACTGGAAATACAGAGCCTTACGATGAAAATGCAGGGGATGGAAGAAGCAGGCGGCAGGGTGGCAGGAACATGCGCCGCACACGTACGCAGATGTATTGGAAATAAGAGGTGACAAATGATAGGGTTGGGAACGATAATTAATACGGCAGGAATAGTTATTGGCGGCTTGGCAGGAATACTCTTCGGCAAACTGCTTAAGGAAAGCCACCAGGAATCTCTGAAGATGACATGCGGAATTAGTGCCATGTTTATAGGGACTGCAGGGGCTATGGAGGGAATGCTCACTATCAATGACGGGGTTATCAGCAGCGGCCAGGCAATGCTTATTACTCTTTGCCTTTCACTTGGCACAATGATTGGTGAAATTATCGATATCGAGCATTATTTGGAAAAATTTGGCGAATGGCTGAAGCTTAAAACAGGAAACGCCAAGGACAATATGTTTGTGAATGCTTTTGTAACAGCGTCGTTGACCGTTTGTATAGGCGCCATGGCCATTGTCGGCGCCATCCAGGATGGAATAACCGGCAACTGGTCGGTACTTGCAACCAAAGCAATACTGGACTTCATTATCATCATGGTAATGACCAGTTCCCTCGGAAAAGGATGCATTTTTTCCGCCATCCCGGTACTGGTGTTCGAGGGAATGATAACAATTCTCGCATCATTTCTGAAACCGGTAATGACAGATTTAGCCATGGATTACCTTTCACTTGTCGGCTCCATTCTTATTTTCTGCGTCGGGCTGAACCTCGTATGGGGCAAAAAAATAAAAGTCGCCAATATGCTCCCGGCAATCGTTTTTGCTGTAATTGCTGCTTTTTTATGAGCCATGTATGCCGCATCCCGGCAGCGAACCAACCGATCCCTGATGTCGAGTGCATGGCATGGTTCCTGCCGTTGCAAATTTGCCCCGTACCTGCCTGTACAATTGCCCGGCATAAATGATCGGGCTTATCAGCGGTACCGGTGTGCAGATTTGCTTTAACACAAATTACTCGCTGAAGGAGAATAGTAAAGATTTTCCAAGGACAATCAATGTATCCGGGCTTAAAATTGACATTTTACATTGTAAATATTGACATATTATTGTATAATAAGGGATGATATTTAGTGCCTTAGGCAGAAATTTGTGTGTGCTGATGGAAGGCAGCTCAGAGTATCGGACAAGCTTGTCGGGGATGATAAAGTAGAAGCAAATATTAAATTTTGGAAGGACATGGAGACAGGTACAGAAACCTCGAACAGATGCCTTGCCCTTCCTGTAAATTGGAGGGATAAAATATGATAAGCTTTGATGTTTTTAAGGATGGAAAAAGAAATGCATTAACAATGAGTTATGATGATGGTACAATCTACGATATTAAACTCATTGAAATATTTGATAAATACGGAATAAGATCAACTTTTCACCTGAATTCCGGACTGCTTGGCTGGAGCAGAGTAATAAAAAAAGAGGATGTTGCCGGTTTATACAAAAATCACGAGGTATCAGTGCATGGAATGTTACATAAAAGTTTGGCAACACTTCCTTTGCAGAATATTATTACGGAGATTTTCGAAGACAAAAGAGAATTGGAAAAATTGTGCGGTTACCCGGTAAGAGGTATGTCTTTTGCGAACGGTTCGTATAATCATGACGTTATTTCCGCACTTAAGTTCTGTGGAATTGAATATGCAAGGACAATAAAAGCTACAGGATCTTTTGGATTACCTGAAAACTTTTTGGAATGGCATCCTACCTGTCATCATAGTGATGCCCTGGAAACAGGACGCAGGTTTTTAGAACTTAAACGAAGACAGGGAAAGCTGTTATATGTATGGGGCCATAGTTATGAATTCAATGATAACAACAATTGGGATTTGATCGAAGAGTTTTGCCGGATGTTTGCTGAAGAGGATGATATTTGGTTTGCAACAAATATTGAAATATACGATTATATAACAGCACAGAGAAACTTAAAAATCTCAGCAGATAATTCCATTGTTTATAATCCTTCCTATCAAACTGTTTGGTTTTCTGTAGAAGGCAAGATATTTAAGATAAACGGCGGAGAAACGTTACGGTTGTGACACAGGTGGTGACACAGCGATACAGGGACGGGGGTAACAGTGACGAAGTGACGGGGGTAATGTCACCATGACACAGGGATGGCAGACTGTGCGAGAAGTCAACGAATTAGTTAACATAAATCCACGTTGTATCTTGCATACGGCATGAAAAAAAGTAATGAACATTCCTGAAATTGATGAAATGCGAAAAGAATAAAGGAAAGAAGGAAGCCTGTGCTGATATAAAGCAAAGGCTTCCTTTTTATCGATAGAATGATATAATTATAAATTATAATATTGTGCTTAAACTGATGTGCCGATACAGGTATTGAACCGCGTAGAAGTTGAAATTATGAGAGCTAATGGAATAAGATTATGAGAGTTGATGGAATAAGATTATGGGTGTTAATTGAATAGATGATATTAAATATAAACAGTGAAGATATAGTTATTTTGGAAAATTATTACATGAAGAAGCTGGTCGAATAAATGAATATGAAAGTACAGTATATTTTTTAATTGAAGGAGGATTGGGTATGAAGAAGCTGAAGATTGCAGATGGAATATATATGCTTACAATGAATGTCGAAGACATACTGTTTGAGGGAATATGGGAGATTGCCAACGGAGTTACTCTTAACTCTTATATAGTCCAGGGCGAAAAGACCGCGATAATTGATGGTGTGATTGGTTGGGACGGGATACCTGAAACCCTTTATAAAAACTTGGAGGAAATAGGTGTTGAGCCGGGGAGTATTGACTATTTGATTGTCAATCACATGGAACCGGACCATTCCGGTTGGATTTCAAACTTCCGAAAAATCAAGGATGATTTTACAATAATATGTACTGACAGGGCTGCAAAGCTGGTAACCTCATTTTACGGTGAAGACAAGGTAAGGATTGTGAAAGAAGGAGACATTTTGGACCTCGGAAAGGGCAGAGTGTTGAGTTTTCACCCGGTGCCAAACGTTCACTGGCCGGATACCATGTATACTTATGAAAGGAGTACAAAAACCCTCTTTTCATGCGATATGTTCGGGGCCTTCGGCAAGATGGGCGAGCATTGCTTTGACGATGAACTTACACCCGAAGAGGTGGAATTCTTTGAGGATGAAGGAATAAGATATTATTCCAATGTAATGGCAACCTTTACGCCCAGCTTGAGAAAGGCTATTGAGAAGGCAAAAATGTTTGAAATAAACATTATAGCGCCTGGCCATGGCCCGGTTTACAGGAAAAAACCTCAAAAAATCATGGATGATTATAGCAGGTTTTCCCTTTATGCCGATGGGGCAGGCAAGGATGAAGTCACCATATTGTGGGGGTCCATGTATGGTATGACTGCAAAGGCGGTTGATTTTGCAGAGGTTATACTCAAAAGGAAAGGTATCAAGTACAACAAGCTGGAAATGCCCCTGGAAAGCGACAGTGAAATGGTGGCAACCGTATTTAAGTCCGCGGGGATAATTATTGCTGCGCCCACATACGAGTACGAGCTTTTCCCGCCGGTTGCGGCAGCTTTAAATGAGCTTGGCAGGAAAAGGATTGCGGGCAAGGCGGCATTCAGGTTCGGGTCATACGGATGGTCCGGCGGTGCAGAGAAAGAGATGAAGGAAATAATTGAAAGGAACAAGATGAATTGGGATTTAATTGAGTCCGTTGAGTTTGAAGGAATGCCGAGGGAAGAGGACCTTGTCAGGGTGGAAGCCGGTATACTGGCACTTATTGAAAAGATGAGGGGAAAGGTAGTGGAAGGTTAAACCAAGGAGGTTTGTATCGTGCATTACAGGATTCAAACTACGAAGACGCAGCAGTTCATAAATATAACCAGCAAGGTTGCCGATGAGGTCAAAAAGAGCAATATACGGGATGGTATAGCGGTTATATATGTACCCCATACGACGGCTGGAGTTACAATAAACGAAAATGCAGACCCGGATGTGGTACGGGATATGATTTCCATGCTTGACAAGACATACCCGGTTCTTGGAGAATACCTGCACTTGGAAGGGAATTCCCATGCACATATAAAGGCGTCTCTCATGGGCTCATCCTGTACCGTGATAATCCGGGACGGAAAACTCATGCTTGGCACCTGGCAGGGAATTTACTTTTGCGAATTTGACGGACCCAGGAACAGGGAGTTCTACGTGAAGATTATCAGCGGTTAAGATGTTTGTTCATCTATCCATGCCAGGTATGCGGCACTACCCTTATCTGCATGTACGAACAGGATTTCCGGCGTATCATATGGGTGGATTTCCAAGAGTTTCTTCTCCAGTTCAGGATATAGTTCTTCCCTGGTTTTGAACAACACCAAGACCTCATCTTCATGGCAAAGTTCGCCCTTCCAAGTATAATGGCTTTTTATCCTGATTTCCTGGACACAGGCTGCCAGTTTGCATCTTATAATTTCATCTATTACAGGCATTGCCTGCTGCTCATTTTCAAACGTTGTCAAGGCAATTCCATATTTGCCCACCACTATACCTCCTTGCATTCTTGTATTCTTGCATTTTTTCATTTATGCGCACATGTGCAATTATATGCATGTAATTATATATATAATTGCAGGCATATGTACAATTAATTATAGGCATATGTACAATACATTATTTAAATCACCTGCTTGCTTTGCTGAGCTTGGCAAAAGTTTCCCATAGATAAATGTTAATACGAAAATGAAAAAAATAAAATACTGAATGTTATTGTTGTGATTTTTGGACTTACAATATTAACCCTATAAATACTTATTACAAATTCCGTTTTATCACTATCTGCTTTCACCTGTCAACCTCTACCTGTCAATTTCCACATGTCAACCTAAACCTATCAGAAGTATATGCAACGATACCTGTGGTTCGTTTCTCTTTTAGTTTTTGCAGAATTTATAATGCTCATGGCATTCAGCACTGCCAGCAGCGTGACGCCAACATTTGCAAACACCACTTCCTATGTGACACTACCCCCGTCCCAGTGTCACACTTGAATTTTCTTTTATGAATGTTAGAATAATGTTAAGGTTGGGGCAAATTGCATGGTATGATAAGGAATAATGATGTTTTAATAAAGGAGTACATGTTATGCAGGGGTATG
>JAAZDH010000130.1 GCA_012512865.1 Clostridiaceae bacterium
AATGCTGTTGGTAGAATAAAACAAGGCACTTAAGACGGGAAAAAGACAAACGAAAGATGGGCAATGGCCATGTCTCGCTAATCTACCAGGGGCAGGATGGAGGGACAGGCGGAACAGGATGAAAGGTACCCTGTCCCGCTGGGGGAAAGCGAGAGAGATATAGTAACTTACCGGTTTTGAAATCATATAATATTATGAGATTAATAATTCCGTTGAAACGGCAATATAATTTGAAACCGTGGGAAAAATTGCAAGGGTGGTTTACTGCATACAACAAATTATGAAGACATATACTACATTTGAAGGGAAGTGAAGTTGATGCAGTTTCTTAGCATCGGTGCAAACGGCAAGTGTACGGATGACATAATGGAATTTATTGCAAACGAGCTTAAACAGTTAAAAAATGATAATATAGATTATTCAATAGATAAAGTGAATATAGATGGAACTGAATCGATAATATGCAAAATTAACAACGATAATAACCAGGGCCAGGGGAAAAAAGTGTCAAAACAGGCATACAGGGCATTGATGCTGAATGTATCAAATGCACTTGCAGATTATATAATGAGGTGTTACGAGGAAAAAATCACTAAAAGGATAATAAATTCGAATTATTTCTATTTTAGCCAGGCTGAGAGGAAGGACATCTTAAAGTCTGCATTCAAGGTTATCAGGAATGAAGACAAAAGCTTTATAAATACCTTACTGCAAATTCGCAGGAGAAATATTATAGTAAAAAAGCTCATGGATTATTTCGACTGCTCAAATAGTATCATCCTGGACGGATTTGTAAATTTCAGGCTCAAGGATTATATAAAAGCCTTGGAAGAAATCGTTGAGAAAGCCGTTGATAATTACCTCATGGAAAAAGAGTATAAAGAATTTATAACACTGCTGAAATATTTCGTTGATATCCAGGAACCCAAATTCCTCAATATTCATATTGTAGTGGATGAAAATGGCCAGTACATGCTGCTGGATGAAAAGAAAAAAGAAATAACAAATGAGTGCATAGCAGAGTATATGAGCGAAATTTCCGAAGGTGAAATAAGCTATGATGATTTGCTGGTTAGCTCACTTATAACGTTGGCACCCAAAAGGGTAACGATTCACGGTGTTGAACGCTTTAAAAACAAGGAATTGATTGAAACCATAAAAAGCATATTTTCCAAGAACATAGCCTTGTGCAAAGGCTGCAAGCTATGTAATATAAATGATACCATAAAAAATTTAGAAAAATGAAGCTGCTTAAAAAAGAGAATACAGGTTGCCGAAAGAACAGGAATCGATTGATATATGTTTTTTGTGTGCAAAATATGGTATAATGGTAAATAATATAATGGTAATGGTTTTAACCCTAAAACGCATTTATTACATCCTAAAAGGGTAAAAAATCAGGTTCCTGGAGGTATTCCCTTGAAAGTAGTGGCATTTATTGGACCAAGCGGCAGCGGTAAGAGCCATAGGGCATTATGGGTGGCGAAAAGCAGGGGTATAGAATACATAATCGATGATGGCCTTCTAATAAAGGAAAACAGGATAATTGCAGGAACATCCGCAAAAAAAGAGAGTACCAGGTTTGGTTCGGTAAAAAGGGCGTTGTTTGTTTATGATGAGCACGTGGAGGAAGTAAAAAGAGCAATTGAGCTCCACAAGCCTGGAGCAATACTGATACTCGGGACTTCCGAAGGAATGGTGGATAATATCGCCAAGCGCCTTGGATTGCCGGATGTCTCCGAGAAGATACATATTAATGATGTTGCGAAAGATTCCGAGATAAGGGAAGCCCTCTCGATAAGAAAGGAACAGGGCAAGCATGTAATCCCGGTCCCTACGTTCGAGATAAAAAAAGACTTTTCCGGCTATTTCCTTGATCCCTTGCGAATATTCAGGAGAAAGGGCAAGGGCCGCCTGCAGATTGTCGCTGAAAAATCAGTGGTAAGGCCGACCTTCAGTTACATGGGCAAATATACAATTTCAGATTACACGTTGTACCAAATAGCGGAGCATGTTGTATCGGACATCAAGGGAATAAGCAGGGTTTCCAGGTTCAAGGCGGAAAACGGGAATGACGGGGTAACTATTGAAATGGACCTGACAATTATATATGGATATCCTATAAAACCGCTACTGGAAAATGTACGGAAGATGACGCGGCATGAAATTGAAAGGCTCACGGGATTAAATATCAAGGCGCTTAACATATGTGCCAAAAACCTTGTGATTGAGTAATACCGTAATTTCACTTGAGGGTGCAGTGCCCGACAAGTTTTTGTATACTCCTTTGCACCGCATCTTTTGAATTACCCCAGGGAGCGTCGGCGTTTCGGTAATCGAATTTTTCAGTAAACCAGTTGACTTCCTTCTGGATTCTTTCCATGTGCTCAAGCTGCATGTTTAGCAGGTTTTCTATAAAAACATGGGAATCCCTTGCGCTTAGGTATTTATTTGCTCCTTCCAGCAGCATCTTTAAATGTTTCAAGCAAAAACCCTTCTTGGTGTTAAACAAGTGCTGGAATTCGTCTTCCCTTGACCACAAGTAGAATATTACGTCAAGGTATCTCTCCATGGTATAATTCATCCTGTCGCAGATCATACATTTATTTTCAATAACGGAAAGAAGTTTTACAAAATCATCCGCAAAAGCCGCCATTTTTTTGCCTGGTTTAAATATTGGAATCCTGCCGTGCCTTTTCCCAAGTGTTTTGACAAGTTCCCGCAGGTGGGTATCAATAATCAATCCAAGGCCAAGCCTGTTTTCCTGCTTGTTGTAAAGCAGCTCAAAGTGCCTCCTGCAAAAGCCTTTTTCATTTGTCTCCATCCTGCAGGAAGGTTCCATCAAGGAAGGGCCGAGCACGAAATCAATATAATGGTTTTCCAGGTTTCTTTCCAATATGCACACCGGGCATTCGCTGTCCTCTTTAAAGGCATCCATAACGGGTATTGTATAAATTTGTTCTTTCATGTTGCATTCTGTCCTTTCAGGATCATTCTAATTTTTTTGTTTATTTGAAAAATTAGCTTGTTTATTTAGCTTGCCTTGCCTGTTTATTTGGTTTTACCTGGTTTGTCCAGCTATTTCCGGCTCCTTTAGCTTGTTTACTGCATAGTATTTTAGCATTTACATTGTAAATATTTTATAATAATTAGTATCGTTGTAATATACCAGCTTATGTTATATTCACTGGAAGCATTGCACTGGTAGGCAATATTAAACTAATGCACTATAGCATTAATTATATGCTTATGTTATTTATGCCGTTGTTTTTAGATACAATGTATCGACCTATTACATTGCATCAAAACAGTTTAATTATATAATTAAATTCATTATAGCAGAAAAACCCGGGATAATCTATAGGCAGACTGCAAATACAAGTATAGACAGCAAACAGGTGACAAGTAAGCGGTAAATAGGCGGCAGATTAGAGACAGGCAGGCGGCAACCAGGTAGCAAATGCGAAGTAAATATCGGGGAATCAGCTTACATAAGCCCAGTCCGGCTGGGTCAACCAAGCAGCAAATTTGAAGTAAATAGGCAGTAAATGGGCGGTAATAGATGGCAATTAAGCGGCAGGCAGGCGTTAAACAAGCAGCAAACAGGTAGGAAACAAGGGGTGGATAGATGGCAAACGTGCTGTAAAACCTGCTTTAACGTAATTTGGAGAAGAAGTATGATAAAAGGAGTATGGTAAAAGAAATATGATAAAATGAGTATGGTAGAAGGAGTATGGCAAAAGGAGTATGATTTGCTTGGAGTATAAAGGATACGAGGTTTACGAGGATGGGAACAGGATTATTGTCAGAAACATCAAGGATTTCAACCCGGTTCACACATTTGAGTGCGGCCAGTGCTTCCGGTGGGTAAGGGAAGCTGATGGAAGTTATACGGGCGTGGTCAGGGACAAGGTGGTTAATATAAGGTGTGCCAACGGTGGAAAAGAACTTGTAATCGGGAATTGTTCGGCTGAGGACTTTGTTAATTTATGGTACCATTACTTTGACCTGGGCAGGGATTATTCCCGGATAAAAAGCATGCTTTCCCGGAAGGACGGCATTATGAAGAAAGCAGTAGAGTTTGGCGAAGGCATAAGGCTTTTGCGTCAAGATTTATGGGAAGTATTAATATCCTTCATTATTTCTGCGAACAACAGGATACCGATGATCATGAAAGTAATCGCGATTTTATCGGAAACCTATGGTAATAAAATCATGTTGGGGGATAAGTGCTATTATACTTTCCCTGGCATTGACAGGCTTGCCGGTGAAAACATAGATGCGCTCAAGGTATGCCGTGGAGGGTTCAGGTGCAAGTATATCCTTGAGACATCAAGAATGATTAAAGACGGTGAAATTGATTTAAACGTCCTTTATAAAGTTGGTACGGGTGAAGCCAGGGAAATACTGAAGAAATTTCCCGGTGTAGGTTCAAAGGTTGCTGATTGCATACTGCTTTACAGCGGCATAAAGTATGATGTTTTTCCTACGGATGTATGGGTAAAAAGGGTAATGGAAGAGTTATACTTCCAACGCACCGCTTCTTTCAAAGAAATACAGGAGTTTGCTACAACTTATTTTAACGGTTATGCAGGCTTTGCACAGCAGTACCTTTTCTATTATGCCAGGGAGAATAAAATAGGGAAAGACAGGAACGAGCAAGGAAGGTGAATGGAAAAGCGGGAATCAACAGGGAAAATGAATGAAAACCGGCCTTCCCGGGAGGTAATCATAAAATGAAATTAAATAATGCAATATCATGCAATGCAATCATATAATAAAGTGTAAATTTTAATATTTAAAGGGGAAGGTTGGCATGTACTGCCTGGTAATGGTTGACTCCGGGAATTATGCATTTAAGCTTTACAACGTGTTGAAAAGCAAAGGTTATCATGATGTTGAAGTGATACCTACACCGTGCAAGCTGGCAAAAAGCGGGTGCGGGTATTGTATAAAAGCTCCGCTGGAATACAAGGATGTAATAATCAAGGAGGGACAGGGAAATAATATACGCATAAGGGAAATATACACCGTTAAAACAGAGGGTAACACGAGTGTTTACGAAAAAATCATGTAAAATGGTAAAATAAAAAAATGGAAATTATTAGGACAATGTGGCCTGGATACGCAATATAAAAGGGTTTAGGAAAAATTTGTTGATTATATTTTTGATATTTGGAGTATTCTCGAGAATAACGGCAAAATACGATGTGAACGTAGAATAAATGGCTTTAAAATTTGTTGTTAAGCTTAAAGCTCGATGATATAATTAACTTGCAGCAAAGAGGTGTAAGCTTGCTGCACAAGATAAAAATTAAGTCCTGAAATGCGCGGATAAACCTATAATTTTGAACCTACAGAAAAAAAGCGGGAGCTCGGGTTTATAGGCGGATGCCAGGCCTCAACATAATACCGACACACGGGTTAACCCGAGTGCAACGGCGGGGGAAGGTTGAAGCCTGTAATAGGGCACCCACCTAGCATAGGCTAGGTGTCAAAATATAGGGGAACGCCATTTCGGGGTTTAGTATAACATGGGAAAAGCCTGCTTTTAAAAGTAGGCTTTTCTTGTGGCCTTCTTGGGTTTTAACACTATCGTTTTACCTGCTTCAACCTGCCTTCCAATAAATTTAACTTTATTGATAATTTTTCCTTTTCCTTTATTAAATTATTATGGGCAGTTTCTATTTCGCTTAGACGTGTTTTCAGTATTTTATTTTCGTTGCTCAAAGTATTAATTTCATTGTTTAAGGTATCAATGGATTCCTTGAAATACTTAAAGTAATCCGTAACCATGATTTTTAAATTGTCTGCTGATGAGTCCGGGCTGTTACCCAAAAAATCCTGGTAAAACGCAAGTTTAAACCCGTTGGTAAAACTCCCCGGTATGTCGCGGATTGCAATTCTGCCGGATTCGTAAGGAACATTTGTATTATACGATATCCATGTCAGCTTCTGTGCCGTTAGGAAGTTATATCTTGCAGGCTTGCTCCATGTATTCCCCCTGTTGTTTGAATAACTGTAGAATATAGTATTCATCCTAACCCAATAAACTATAACCTTTTCATCGATAACAAGAACGGAAGAATTATCAAAGGGGTACGGGGAGGAATGGATTATTGTTTCATCGGACCATTGGTTTTCCCCCGGGGTTTTTTGCTTGTATACGAGTTTATATTGTCCTTGCCCCTGGTCTTGAACTTTCCGTTGCTCTTGTTCTTGGTCTTGCCCTTGGTCTTGTACTTGCCTTTGAAAACATACGTGCATTACATTAGAGTTATCCACCACAACAGATGGGAAATCGCACTTGGTTCCAGGGCTGGTTATTGGCGTGAATGCGCTCCAATTTTTGTTCTCCCTTGATAAAACCCTGTACCCAAGTTGTGTGCTTGTGATGCCTGGAGATTGATAAAAGACATAAATATTGCCTGATTTATCTTGTGCAGCCTTGCAAGGCACGTTGCTATCATAAACATAATCTACAACTTTAGGATTTTCAACGGTACCGTTTGAGAGCACCTGGTGGGTAAGCAATACTTTATCATTATGAATCAATATAT
>JAAZDH010000131.1 GCA_012512865.1 Clostridiaceae bacterium
AGAGCGGAACCACCAATACCCAATACCACAAATGCATCAAATTTTCCCTGTATTTCTGATGCAGTTTTTAGTATATCTTCAACCACTTCATCTTGATTATAGGGAAGATTCCTCCATTCCATTTTACCTTCTTTTCGCTTTATAGTCATAGAGCGAGCAGCCGCATTTAACTGCCCGTTCAATGAACTAATGGCCTCGTCTGTTATTCCTTGTTCCTCGCCTATCACATCCGCCATCATATTGTTAAAATCAAAGGTAATTCTCATGGATTCCTTCCATTGTTCATCTTCATATCTTTTTTTCATAGTAACTGCATCTCCCTCCACATATCCAATATTATCATTTTGTCTCCGTAATATCTCCTAAAAATACAGAATATGTAATACTACCCATCTTTATTCTAACATAGAAAGATCCATTTGTATATCTTTTAATATATCTCGATAGCGTCAAGATACTTTGGGTTTAATGCAAAGAATATCCCCCTGTACAACTTCCAACTAGGCATCCCTTAATAATTTAAAAAATAGTGAGTCCAAGTCATGTTATAAATGTTCAAAATTGGTGATATTTAGTTTCATGGGGTGACTTTAGTTTACATTTCTTTCGTTGCTGCTTTCTTTTCATTTATAGCTCATATAACGTAACACTATTTGCCGCAGAAAGAGTTAATAACAAGGTTAAGGTACTTAAGCGTAATGCTTTTGGACTTAGGAATTTTAATAGGTTGAGAGTTCAAATAATGGCTTAGAATTTGAAAGTAGGATACGGCTAATGCTATTATCGAAAAAATTTACTTAAACATAAATGAGCGTAAGGGACAACAACATTAAGTAAAGAAAAAAATGAGGTTAGACATACCAATTTAACTTACATATATTTCTTTAAATCGTGTGCATTATTTGTAGTACGTGAACATTGCAAATTAGAATTATGAAAAAGAAGATGTCATCATCAAAAATGACGACATCTTCATTAATATTTGGTTTATTTACTCTGTTCTCAGGTTAACCCCAACAATTGACAAAGAGCCTTTATTTACTCTTCGTGCTCGGGTCCACCCCAACAATTGACAAAGAGCCTTAAAAACCGGCTATATGATACAGAGTCATACAGCCGATCTATAAATTAATCTTCTATTCCACTATTTCGTACCCTTTACTCTGGAAAGCTTCCCTAATCTTTTCCATAGAAATTCCTTTAAGCTTAGCACCTTTAGGCACAGTCATAAAACGGCCTGCGGTTTTTAACATAGCCGGGTTGGCAATATCATGAAAACCCAGCTCCTTCATAATTTCTAGAAACTCCGGATACTGCTGACTAAGCTCAAATACAGTTTTTTTAAGCTCTATAGTCTTGGTCATAAAAATTCTCCCCGTATGTTTATTTATTATTAATCTTTATACACCTAAAGGGAAAATATTAAAACCAAATCTATGAAAAAGATAAAACTATTTTACCTGAGCAAGAACAGCTTCCACTTCCTGGTATACATCTTCTATGGGTAC
>JAAZDH010000132.1 GCA_012512865.1 Clostridiaceae bacterium
AGTAATTAGCCTTTCTTCAATGTCTTCATCCCGAACAGGAGAATACAGCTTATTTAATTTTTTTGCAATTAAAAATGTTTTAGCATAGGATTTATTAATTTTCTCTTTCAGGTTTGTCAGATATTCTTTATCCGCATCTTTGTCACCATACTCTTTCGATGCCACATAGTTTTGTAAGGCATCGATATATGTAACCATCTCATTGTGGTACTGGTCTGCATTACTGAATATCTCATCATAAGGATCTTCAATATTGATTTCAACGCCGGTATATTGATCAAAGCGATGCTTTGGAAATGGCTTGAAAGTTGAATAATATATCGCTCCACCGATAACACCAAGAACAGCAAAAACTAGTGTTATTAAGACTATCTTTTTCCAATTTGTTAGCAACGTCCGCCATGCCTTTAGAAGATCCATTTCAAAGGCCAGCGGCTCATTCGGTATTGGTCGTACCTCAATAGCTTCTCCTCGTTCGAGTGCAGAACGAATCTCGTTTAACGTTTTTTCAATATTGTTCACTTTGGTTGCCTCCGATTTATTTGCCCTATTCTATGATAAATTTACACAGAATATCTTTTCCCAAGTTGCTATACTATACAACTTATACCGAGTCCTTAAATCATAATTTGTATCTATATTAAGTATATTAAGTTCCTTCAGGATATTGGATTCGGCTATTTTCTGTTTTATTTCATTGTTCAATACTTCGCCCCATCTTCGTTCTGGTGCTTCAAAACCAATCTTGTTTTTTCTCCAGGTAATACTATCTGGCATTTTTCGGTCCATAGTTTTTCGTAACGCATATTTGGTATATCCATTGTTTATTTTGTCACTTGGCTTTAAAGCTATTGCTATTTCAATTAGTTTGTGATCTACAAATGGAACCCTAGCTTCAATACTCCATGCCATAGAATTACGATCTTCATATTTTAGTAGCCGAGGCAATTGGTATTTGGTAATTTCCGCTATTTGCATGTGTTTTACACTCTTATAAGTATCACTAGTTTCCTGCAGTGTGTGCAAACCGTGCTCAAGTAAACACTTGGGTATCACATTCCATTTTCGTTTTTGTCTAAGTACTCTAAGCCATGTTATCAAGAAGTATGCTTGAAATTGTATCATCTGTGGTGCTGATAGCCCTGAATTTTTTATCGACCTGTAAAACTCTTTTCCTACCATGACTGGTTTACCCCGTTTAATTAAATCAAGAAAATAGGTACAGTAATAACGTTCATATCCCAGAAGAGCTTCGTCTCCTCCCTGTCCGTCCAACATAACTCGTAATCCACAATCTCGTGCAACCTGCATCAAGCAGAATTGCATAATTGCAGAAGGACCTCCTACCGGTTCATCCTGAAACCACTGACATTTTTCCCAATTATTCAAAAAATCGTCCACAGACGGTTTTACTGAATACCAGATTAAAGACGAATGCTTCGCGACTTCTCTGGCATATTTACTTTCATCATTCATTGGATCTTCAGAAAAGGCAGTCACAGCATGAAATTCTTTGCCGTAGTTTTCAAACATATATCTTCCTGCCAAAGTGGCTATAGAGGAAGAATCCAATCCTCCACTTAAGCAGGTACCAACCGGTACATCGCTTCGGAGATGCAGTAAGACTGATTCCTCAAGAGCTTTCGAAAATTCTTCGATAGTAGATGTCTTTCCTTCAGTAGCCTTTGCTAAATCATAATACCTAAAGTGTTCCTTGCTACCGTTGTGAAGCTCATAATACATATAGCACCCCGGCTGAATTTGATATATGTTCTCAAAAAAGGTTGCATCACTGTGATCACTAAATCCTATTAGAAAATCAACCACTGTAGTAAGC
>JAAZDH010000133.1 GCA_012512865.1 Clostridiaceae bacterium
TATTTATATTGATATTGTAAAGAGGCGTAAAACATGACAAGCCGATAGGTAAAAATGGATGGGCAGCGCATAGGACCTGTAAAAGAAGTGAAATTGACGGCAAAATGATTATCAGGGTGTAGGACTTATTGGCGGTGGGCGATAGCTGCGGCGTGCCCATAAGCAATTACTCCCAGGATACTATTGTGTCTTATCAGCTATCAATCGTCTTTAGATAATCAGTAAACGATTTAGTTGGCAGTATTCTCTTTCTAGCAATCATATTGTGCCATATCTGATTTCCGGTAGTTTCATCAATGTAGCTTGCCTGTAGTGCAGCTACCAGGATCTTTCCGGTAGTAACATGCTTAAGTTTATATTTTTTCACATATGCAGTCATTATCAAAAAACAACTTATTAATCATACTTCTCATCCTCTTGAGTACTAAATCCGTATACGATATCGCCTCTAAACCCATCTAATAATAATTCTTCATACTTGCCGGTTGAAATTAGTTCCCTGTTCTTTAGCTCCTCAACTAGATTAATGTATTTCCCAAAAGTTATATACTGATTTTCCTCCGGTGTGGGTAAATATAGTTTACTATCAAAACCTAACCTTAGCGCGGATGATATAATTTTTGTTTTCATCGTGTCCGCCTTATAGCGAGTTAAATAACCATCGTTAATTAGCCTCCACAAAGTTGCCTGCCTGCTCAACCCAAAATATTGCTCTATCCTTACTACATCGTTTATTTCTAGGGAATATTTTTTCTTCCCCAGCTTGTTCCTTATAAAATGTGCCAAAGCTTCATAAGGTGCTAGAAAATAGGAGGCAAACATATTCGCTTCTTTTTCCTGGGGGTCCTTATCTGTTTCCAAATCCATTGGACATATTATGCTATTAAAGTCCTCTTGAAAAAAGAGGTGGTATAATTCATGGGCTATTGTATACCGCTGCCTGCCATAGGTTGAAGTGGAGTTGACACCGATAATCTTGTTATTCCCATCCCTTATACACATTCCGCTTATTCTATCGCTCATTGGGTAAAAAACAGTCGTTAAATCCTCGTTGTTTTGAAGTAAGGAAAAGATTTCTATCGGAGAACCCGCATCTTCTCCGAACTGTTTCCGTAGGCTTATAGCTTCCGCATTTAATTCTATATTCTCTTTCATTCTTTCCCCCCCTCAAGCAGGCCTTCCATATAACGTAAGTTTAAAGCAATCTTGTTTATTGCCGCTATAGTTTCCAAATCCTCAACAGTTACGGACTTAGCCCTAAAAGCAATGTGCATTGGCTCATATTCGCTTGTTTCATCAGTGAAATATTCAATAGGGCACCCAAAAAGGGCTGCAGCTTTTTCAAGGATATCTACGCTGAATTGGCGCTCATTTTTTTCATATTTTGAAATATAGCTTTGATCAACATTTAAATAATCAGCAATTTGGCTTTGCGTTAGCCCGCTCCTGTTACGCAACTCACTGAACCTCTCACCAACTGATTTTAACATATTTCTACCTCCCTTTAATGATATTATATGCTAGTGTTGTCATAAATTCAACCTATTATGCGGCCTGATTTATGACTGGATTTGATAGTTAAAAGTGGCTAACGCCGACTGCATATTCATAGACTTGGATAGAGACTTAGCCGCGGCCTGCATCGGTGGAGGAAATCCTCGAGAAAACGGGATACCCCTGCGGCGGGGTACCTTCATTTTCCTACAATGCCCGGTACCTGGCGGACCAAAGGGTTATGGAAGTGGTTAATATTAGGAAGTAGCTTATAGCAAATTTTAGAGAAATGCCTCCTGCTCCAGCCGGGCACCTGCCCGGAGCATGGTTTCAATAACGTCGTGGAATTCCGAGTAGCCCTTGTCACAGAGCATGCTCTCCAGGGCTTTTTGGTATTTCCCGCCAAAGGGCA
>JAAZDH010000134.1 GCA_012512865.1 Clostridiaceae bacterium
CTGTATCATTGCCCCGCCGGTGCCTGTAATATCGGACAACAGTTGCTCGAACTTGCTGATTTCCTTGAGCTTTATTACGATCCTCTTTTGGACCACGTAATATGCTATCTTGCTCGTTTCATTATACCTCTCATACTGGTAACTCGGGTATGTCCTTATGTAATCCGACTGTACATGTTTTTGTTCAATCCCGTATTTCTTCGTAAGATCAATTACCTTTGCAGCAATACTGTCATTCTCGGATTTCGCCTGCTGGAAATTGCTATTCCTCGTTTCAATACCGACAGTGATGTGTACCTCATCCGGTGCAACCAGTACATCAGCTGAGCCGGTTACGGTTATTGTTCTTTCCGTCCTGCCATTTTCCGCCGGGTCTCCTGTCGCCGCATTAACCGTTGCCGTACTCCCAGGGCTGGGGCGCAGGGTTGCAAACAACAGCAGGAAAACCACGAGTGAAATTGCTGCATACTTCCATAAATCGTTGCTAAACTTCCTTGAACCGGTATCAATTATAGTTCTCATTTTATCAACCTCCCAAATTAATTTAAAACTTGATATTAAAACTAAAATTTAAATTTAAACGTAAAGCACAATCTGCAAGGTGCAAATATATAAATCTTAAAACTTCAGCATAAAACTTCAGCTTAAAATTTAAACTTAAGCTTTAAAATCCATACTTCCATGATAAATTAAACTTATAAAATAATTCTTAAAAATTGTTAAGAAAGTCTAAAAATTTTGGAAAGAAAGCTTAAATTTTTGGGAGATTGGTATGCCGTTGTTTAGCTTGTTTATCGCTTTCTTTTTATTAATATCAAAATGTACTTTTATACTTTGCCGTTTCAGCTTGGGTCACTGCTATTCAGCTTATTTCAATTCTTTTCATAATTCAAGCTTTGCTACCGTCTTTCTTCCGCCGGGATTCCGTAAATATGAAGCCTTTTCGGAAAGCCAGGTTGGATTCGATTTCCCCGGAATCAAGGGAATTCCACCGTAAACATGCTGCCTTTTCCCAACTCGCTGGATACGGAAACTTTAAACCCATGAAGCTCAATGATCCTTTTCACTATATACAACCCGATGCCGTTTCCGCTTTCCCCGCTGCGGGACTTGTCAACCCTGTAAAAACAGTCAAATATGCTGTCTATATCTTCCGGGGGGATCCCGCAGCCGTTATCCTCGACCCAGAAACTGCTTTTGCTGCAGCCAATTTTCACGTAGCCGCTGCCGTCGTCAACCCCGTACTTTATTGAATTATCAACCAGGTTTACGAGGACCTCTTGGAGCATATGCCTGTCTGCATGTATGATAACGCCGCTTTCGCAATTATTCTGCAGGGTAATGCGTTTTTGCGCCGCCAGGGACCTGAGCGCTTTTATCGTGTGCTCCGCTTCCTCCGATAAAACCAGGGGCTCTTTTTTCAGCGGCATTTCTTCAAGGCGCGTCGCTGCCAGGAGGGAAATTACCAGGTTGTTCATCCTATCTATTTCATGGTTGATATCCTGCAGGTATTCCATGGAGTATTCCTTATACCCGTCGTCGTACCTGTTGCCGTGTTTGTCGCCGTTCCCGTCGCTGTCCTCTTCTCCCTCCCCGGCAATCAATGCCTCAACCAGGGCTTTAATTGCGGCAAGCGGCGTCTTCAGCTCGTGGGATACATCGCTTATAAACCTTTTTCTTCCCGCCTCGATCCTTTTCAATTCGCTGCCCATTTTATTAAGTGCGCCGGCAAGCACGCCGATTTCGTCATCCCTTTTTACCTCCACGGCCGCTGCGGCCTCCATGTTACCCTTGTAAATCTCGTTAACGGCACCGGTTAGCCTTGTTATGGGGTCGGACAGGCGCCTGTCGACTATGAATGACGCTGCCACGACAATTACCGTTACAGTGATTGAAATCGCGGCGATTACCAGGGTAAAGCGGTTTATATCGTTGTAAATATCCTGTATATACACGGAGATGAGCACAACAGCGCTTACCCGCCCTGATATTGTCACGGGGTAGGAAAACATTGCCATGCCCTTGTTATCATGGGTGTAATATCCAACTGCCGGCTCCCCATGCTGGATAGTCTTGCGGAACTCGGGATTTGTAAGATGGGTTCCTGCAAGCTCGTTGCCGCTGTCGAGCAGCACCCTTCCGCTGGCATCGACGAGAAGCACCCTGCCGTTTTTCTGGTCGGCCAGCCCTTCCCCGGTAGCTATGTAGTTCGTGATCTTTATGCTGTTTTCCGCCATGGATGATAATATGCTGCAGAGGTTCATGTAATAATTCTCGTTCTTCTTCAACTGGCTTGCCTGGTAAACATATGCCAGGGCAACATCAACGATGGCGACTGCAAGAATGAATATAAGCCCGTATGTCACGGCCAGCTTGTAGGAAAGCTTGTGTTTAGTGCCTTTCATGTGTTCCAGGTATTTCACGGGTTTCATGAATTGTCTTCCTTCCGGAAATAATAGCCTACGCCCCATTTAGTCTTTATGTAAGACGGGTTTGACGGGTCGTCCTCTATTTTTTCACGCAGCCTGCTGATATGGACATCAACCGTTCTAGTATCGCAATCAAGTTCCTGCCACACAAGATCATATATTTTCTCGAGGGAAAGCACCCTGTTGCTGTTGCGGGCAAGGGTGCACAGGATGTCAAATTCCTTGGCAGTAAGCTCAATTTCTTTTCCATCCTTGTACAGGGTTCTCCTGTCCAAATCAATTTTAAGCCTGCCGCATGCGAGGATTCCTTCGCCGGTACCGGCTGCACCAGCGGTGGTACCGGCCGCACCGCCGGTGGTACCGGGCGTTCCGGCGGTGAATGCTCCGGGAGCGGGCTGCCTTGCATGCTCACTTCTTGGACCGATGCGCCGCATTATCGTATGGATTCTTGCCACGAGAACCCTCGTGTGAAAAGGCTTTGTGATGTAGTCATCGGCGCCAAGCTCCAGTCCCAGCACCATATCCGCATAGTCATCCTTTGCAGTCAGCATTATAACCGGGATATCCGTTTGCTGCCTTATTTTTTTCAAAAGTGTTATACCATCCATTCCCGGGAGCATGATATCCAGGAGCACGATGTCTATTTTCTCCGATTCCAGGATGTCGAGGGCCTGGTCCCCGTCAAATGCCGTAAAAACGTTAAAACCTTCTTTCCTAAGGCTTGCCGAAAGCCCCTTTACAAAAAGTCTTTCATCGTCTACAAGAAGCAGGTTCATTTTATCCTCCAAAACATGACTATATTGCAATTGCGTTTGCATGTGCATGGCTGCCAGGAATTAAGCATTGATCCTGCAGTAACCGTATCATATCCTGCAGTATCCAACTAATAAGCAACTAAAATAAAGAATTTCTCCTTTTGGCCATTACTATCACCTTTATACAGGAAAATAGAATTATGAGCTTCTGTAAATAATTATAGTCTAGTTTTATCGATATTTCAAACGAAACCAGTATTAAGCTAACTGCGATGTTAAAAGTGATTGGGAATACGATATTATGAGAGAGCCAAACAAAACTTTCCCCAAAATATGATGAAGAAATGCGGGTTAGAGGGACATTGACAAAAAGATAACATAATTTCACCCCAGGTATAAAATCAAGAATGAAAAGAGGTGAAACTCCTTCTTCTGTAGTGTATAATTGTTAATTAGAGAGAAAAACAAAAACACTAAAAAATGGGGTTCACCTATTTAAACCATTATTTGTAGGTAAAACATGGTAATGATAATTAAAATATAATGCAGCGTAAGTAAATTGTTTTTTGATATAAGCTTGTAAATTTTTATTAACTGAATTAATATATTATCTAAAATAAAATATATGATGATAGATATATAAAATAAGATAGATGATTGATGATGTGTGATATATGACAGAACATGACAGAAGGCAAAAGATAGGGGATGTTAGGATGTTAGTAATGCAGTATACCCGTATAGGAGGCGTGATATGATATGAACCTGGGAACAACCAGAAATGTGCTTGCAGTAGATATTGGCGGTTCAAAGCTGATGGCAGGCATTGCAGACGCTGGCGGTAATATATTGTGCAGGGTAAAACAACCTTTAAAGCCAGACATTACAGGAGAACATATTATCAGCATCATTATGGAAACGGTTGATTTGATAAGGAACCGGAATCCAGGAGCATGGGAAGCTGTCGATTGCGTTGGAATGACTATACCAGGGCTTGCGGATCATGAAAAAGGTATATGGGTATATGCCTGCTTTTCAAAAATAAGAGATTTGCCTATAGCCCGAATCATTTCGTATGAATTAAACATCCCGGTGTTCATTGAAAACGATGTGAATGCTTGCGCCCTCGGTGAAAAAATGTATGGAAGCTGCAAAGGTGTAAATGATTTTATCTGGATGACCATAAGCAATGGAGTGGGCGGAGCGCTGGTACTAAATGGAGAATTGTACCGGGGAGCTTATTTAAATGCAGGAGAAATAGGACATTTTAACGTTATGGAAGGCGGGTATGAATGCGGGTGCGGAAACAAGGGCTGCCTGGAAGCTTATGCTGCTGGGCCCGCAATTGTAAGAAGGTACCTTGAGAGGGTGAAACCGGTATTGACTCCTGGTCCAGGGGTGAATGCAGGGATAAAACTGCCGGTTTCAGAACCCGGCATAACGGCAGAAAAAATTGCACAGGCGGCAGAAGACGGGGATGAAGTTTCCCGTGAGGTTTTCAATGAAACAGGGTATTACCTGGGAAAGGCCCTTTCCTATGCAATAAACCTTGTAAACCCGGAGAAAGTGATACTTGGAGGCGGGGTATCCATGTCCATGCATCTTTTTTACGAGAAGTTGATAAAAACCATTAATGATATGGTTTTCCTTGAGGCAAATAAAAACATAATAATTGAAAAAACGGCGCTGGGTTACGAAGCAGCCCTTATTGGCGCCGCAGCAGTTGGAAGAAAGGGGATGGAAAGAATATGACCGGAGAAAAAATAGTAGAATCCTATATAGCGAAAACCTACATAAATGACATGATTAATATATGCGGCAAACTTGATATAGAGGAAATAGGCGGCATAATTAAAACACTTGAGGATGCGAGGAACAAGGGAAAGCGTATATTTGTGGCGGGTAACGGGGGAAGTGCCGCAACGGCGAATCACTTTGCGTGCGACCTTGGGAAAAATGCGGCAAAAGAAGATGAAAGACGATTCAGGATTTTGTCGCTCAGCGTGAACATCGAAGCTATAACGGCATATGGAAATGACTGCGGATATGAGAATATTTTTAGTGAACAGCTGAAAAACCATTTTGTTAATCCCGGGGAGATAATATTAATCATATCGGCAAGCGGTAATTCGCCGAACGTCGTAAAGTTGGCGGAATACGCAAAATCAAGAAATGCTAAAATAATTAGCTTAACCGGCTTTAACGGCGGAAAATTAAAAAAAATGTCTGACCAAAACATCAATGTGCCGGTGGACTCATACGAAAAGATAGAAGATATTCATTTAATGATTACACATATAATTGTATTCTATTTTAAACATTGCAATTAGCTAACATATTATTTTTATTTTTATAAATTACCGTATCCCGTATCGCCACCGGAAGGGTTTTCCTTCACGCTTGCAGCGGCTTCCGCTATTGTGGTTATATAGGGCACTTTATATCAGTTACATCCACTGCAGCTTTTTACGTATTGCTTCAGCTTGTACACCTGTTTCTTTTTTTACAAAAAAGAGTAATATGAAAAATGCTTATTTCTGCATTTGTATATTAACTACTGCAATATTATTATTCATACTGCAATATTATTATTTACAATTATGACTTTCTCAATTATAATTTAGCTATATTCCAATAAATAATAAATAATAAATGTATTTTTCTTGATAATGCCAACCACTTAATTAACAATACCGAATAATATCTAGCACCATAATTATGCAATAAAGCTTGCAAAAAATGTGGTGGCTCAAATAAATGATATAACTTAGATTTTTTAGGGAGGATTGAAAAATGTGCAATTCAAACTTTGATTTAAACAAGGTAGAGGCTGAAGCTATGGCACTGCTTGAGAAAATGACAGCTGAGGAACGGTTTGATCTTGTTGCGAGCGGTGATCCAGATATGCCGGGAGCCAGCAACACAATCATGGCAATAAAGCGGCTAGGGATACCTGAAATTAACCTGGCTGATGCAACCGGGGGTATTAGTGTCAATTTCAGGACAGCATTCGGAAACACAAAGGAACCGACTGCCTTTCCATGTCCCATGCTGCTTGCCGCAACATGGAATACGGAGCTGAGCCGTGCGTATGCCAGGGCTGTGGGCGAAGAATGCAGGGCATGCGGGATACATTTCCTGCTCGGACCCGGGATCAATATTTACCGGTCATCTGCAAATGGCAGGAATTTTGAATACATGGGCGAAGACCCTTACTTGACGGCTTCTATGGCGTCGAGTTATGTTGAAAGCATGCAGTCAACAGGGGTTGCCGCATGTGCAAAACATTTTATATGCAATAATGAGGAATATAAACGCAGGGGGTGCAATGTTATTGTCGATGAAAGAACATTGCACGAGATTTATCTGCCTGGTTTCAAGGCAGCAGTTGATGCAGGCGTATTGGGGATAATGACAGCCTATAATCAATTAAACGGGGAGTGGTGCGGCCAGAGCTATTATGTAGTGACAGAGCTGTTGAAGGAAGAACTTGGCTTTAAATGGCTTTGCATGACAGATTGGACTGCTACATGGGACGGTGAAAAAGTCGCAAAATCGGGAACAGACTTGGAGAAACCGTTTGGCCAGGCATTGAAAAAGTCAAAAGAAAAGCTTTTAGGTACTCCTTATATAGACAGGATGGCATTTAACATATTAAAAACTTGCATTGCAGCCGGATTTTATAAAAAAGACTTCAAGAAACCCGAGCTTTACGAATTGTTTGAGGAGCACGAGCGAATAGCTAAAAAGGTAAATGACGAAGGGATCGTGTTGCTTAAGAATGACGGCATATTGCCGCTAAGCATCTCCGAATCGGACTGCAGAATCCTTGTATCCGGCAACTGTGCAAGGAGATTGGAGCTGTCGGGAGGCGGATCTGCCCAGGTAAAGGGATACAACTTGGTTACATATCTGGATTCATTTATTGAAGAATTCGGCGAAGAAACCGTTGTTTATGCTGAAAATCCCACGGACGAGCAAATTCGTTCAGCGGATTGCATTTTCCTTTTCTGCGGTTTTGCACAGGATTACCGGGATAAATTCTATGAAGGAGAGAGCAGGGCACGGCCATTTGACCTTCCTGACGATGATTTGATTACCCGCTGCACAATGCTTAATCCGGCTACGGTAGTTTGTGTGGTTGCAGGCGGCGGTGTCCGTATGGATTGGGCGGGGAAAGCTGCTGCAATCATACAGGCTTTTTATGGCGGGCAAACAGGCCCCAAATCCATGGTTGATATTATAACAGGCAGGGTGAACCCTTCAGGAAAGCTGCCTTTCACCATAGAATGCAAATTTGAGGATTCTCCCGCATATGGTTACGACAAGATAGAGCCTAACTGGGATACCCCGCATTATGATATACCTGAAATCAAAAGAGATACCTTTTTCTGCAAGGAAGAGGACGGTTCATGCTATACATATGACCTGGAATACAAGGAAGGAGTATTTGTCGGGTACCGGTGGTACGAATCAAAGCAAATTAAAACAAGATTCCCGTTTGGCCATGGTTTGTCATATACCTCGTTTGCATACGAAAACCTTATCATAAAAAAAGAAAATGATATGGTTTATGTATCATTCTGCGTAAAGAACGTGGGACACCGCGAAGGAGCGGAAATAGCCCAGGTGTATGTACAGGATGTTGAAAGCTCGGTCCCGCGTCCCATTAAGGAGCTGAAGGGATTCGTCAAGCTGATGCTGCAACCCGGTGAGTCAAAGAAAGTGGAAATCAAACTTGACCGGTCTGCATTTTCTTACTGGGATCCGGCGGTAAAAGCCTGGACACTGGAGCCGGGAGAATTTGTTATCCATGTGGGAGCATCTTCCAGTGATATCAGGCTAAAGGGGAACATATACTTTTTGTAACCTTTAGTCAGGACAGTTCTTGGTAAGTGAATAATATCCAAATAAGCAAGCAATAAACGAGCAATAAACGAGCAATAAACAAGCAGTAAGCAAGCAACAAGTTGGCAAACAAACAAGCAACAAGCAAGTGATGCTAAAGAATGGGAGGAGGAATTTGTAATGAATAAAATATATATTTCACCGGATGGCAGGGATGAAAATCAAGGAAGTATTGAATCCCCGCTCGCATCTTTAAAAGCGGCAATCATGAGATCAAGAGAAACAGGTATAAAAGAAATTGAAATAATGCCCGGGAACTATTACGGGGTATCGGTTGTTCTTACACGAAAAGATGACGGCTTGTCCATAAACGCAAGT
This sequence comes from Clostridiaceae bacterium, assembly GCA_012512865.1. Classification (GTDB taxonomy): domain Bacteria; phylum Bacillota; class Clostridia; order Acetivibrionales; family DUMC01; genus Ch48. The sequence goes on from JAAZDH010000134.1 coordinate 8,411, forward strand.
AAGGGTAATGTTACATTATATGGAGGGATTCCTATTGATGCGTGGGAAAATGTTGACGGTATTTTCCGGGCGGATATATATACAACATGCAAAAAATGGAATGTATTTCAGGATTTATATCGAAAATGCGTATTTAGGGTGCTCGAAGTTAACGGTGAACTAAGAAACCGTTCACGTCTTCCAGAGAAAGGTTTCTACAAGCATTTATCCGTATGGGACCATCAATGCCTTTCGGCATGTGATGGGCATTGGGACCCAAAACCTACAAATCACCAGCTTTACTCTCTAAAATATAACAAAAAGGATCTTGGTACCTGGCTGGATACGGATTCTGCCGAATTGCTGGTATTTCATGAATGGAATGCATCACTGGTAGGATTAACAGGCATGGATGACCATAATGGAATCCTTTATTTCAGCAATCCGACCGACCATCCGCCGGGAGCCTTTGCCGAAAAGAATTACCTTGCTAATAAGTATATAGTTTATAATGTAAAAGAAGGAATGACTTCTCCAGGGCAATGGTACCTCGACAAGAAAAACGGGCAGCTCTGGTACAAGCCTTTGCCGGGAGAAAAGCCGGATAATATCAAAGCTGTTTTTCCAACCGAGCAATCCGTTATAGCACTTGAAAATGCCCATAATATACATATTAACGGAGTGACGGTAGCATTATCGGATTCACCCCTGATAAATGCAGAGTACGGGGGTAGGGCGCTTCCCGGGGCAATACGAATTGAAAGCAGTGAAAATATTATATTAAGAGATGTGTGCGTCCGTAACACTACGGGATGGGGTGTTAAAATAAGCAAATGCTCACAAAATATTGTAATAGAAAACTGCCACTTTTACAACATGGGAGCAGGAGCCGTGAACTTTTCGGATAATATACACGGAAGCAATATCACAATAACAAGATGTATATGCCATGATATGGGATTGATATATCCAGGCGCGGCAGGCATTTATGGAAGCGGCGAATATAACACAATAAGGCATTGCGAGATTCACGACACTACTTATTGCGCTATTAACGATATTGGAAACCGCTCATTAATAGAAAACAACATGATATGGAACATAAAACAGCAAATGCAGGATGGAGGGGCTATATACCTTGTTTTTGCGGAAGAAGTCATTCTTCGCGGAAATGTTGTACTAAACAACCGCAATTCAATGACCCAGGCGATGTCTTATTATTTTGACGAGTTATGCACAAATTGTATTGCCGAGAACAACCTGTCGGTAAATGCCATTGTACCGGGGCAAAACCATATTGCTAAAAGCTGCACATATAAAAATAATATATTCCTGGAAAATGGCTTAATGAAGATCCGTTATCCTCTTTGCTATGACCTGCATTTTATCGGCAATATTCTTATGGCTGACGAAATAATATTTTTTGGCCCTTCAAGTCATGTTCATTACCCGTTGCCCGAGAATCTGACGGAAGCGGCAAGAAAGTGCATATCGAAATATCTTGATGCGGACGGTATTACCGTTTTCCGTGATAATGTAGTGTTGAGCAGGAACAAGCCGCCTGTAATACAGGTAGAATTTAATCCCGGGGAGCCTGAAATATATATGCCTGAAAATAACTTGTATGGTCCGCCGGGATTTTCCGATCTTGATAACGGCAATTTTACGGTAAGACCTGGATCACTCGCAGAACAAGTGAAATTCCCGGCATTGTCGTTTAAAAATGTGGGCTGTACCGGGCAGTTTGAAAAATTGTTTAAGAAGTTTTGGCCCCAGGAGCCTAATTATATTTACGGATGGAGTGCTGAGAAGAGGACCCTGGAAGAATCGGAAGAATCCGAAGAATCCTAAGGGAATATGGCCAAAAAACAGCAAAAAAGCTGAAGCTGATAAAAAAGAAAAAGTTGTCAAGAAAAGCCTTTTCCCTGCTTCTACCAAAAACGAAAAAAAAAAAATGGACATATTATTTTAGAATAAAACAATAGCACCAGGTAGACAAGGCAAGGCAGGAAAATGCTCTTATTATACTGCCCGTAGTAATATTGGAGGAGCATGGGCCCCATCTGCCCGTATCTACCTGGGCTATAATCGAAACGGTACTGGAACAGCCTGTTACCGGGCAGGAAGCCTTGAAACTTGGGTTTATCAATTACGGAATACCGGACGGCAGGTATTTTTTATATAAATTACTGCCAGGTCTTTGGCTTTTACAGGAATGCTCAAGATATTGGAAAATGCAAAGCGAGGAAATAGATTATGAAAGTGTTCCGTATTTAAATACGTTATGTATTAATGATAAAAGAGACAAGAGAGCAAGTAGAGAGAAGAGTATGAACAAAAACAAATAAAACGCTTTATATATAATAGACATAGAGGATCCCCACTTTTCACACAGCGATGTTCTACCCACGGGAATCTAAAACTATTGCCATGAAAATATGGCAGGATCCCGGAAACAGGGGCAGAAATAATATGCATATATCAGGGCCTGGCATGGAAATTTGCGGAGTGTATAATAAGTCTGGACATATTGCTCGATAGAAAAATGGAATGTATTTCGGTTGGAGGAGGAAGCAATAATGCATGTTTCTACCAGGTTATAGCAGATTTATGCGGCAGGCAGATATTGGCGGGACCATCGGAAGCAACAGCATTCGGTAACTTGTTAATGCAGCTTCATGCTCTTGGAATAATAAATAAAAGAGAAGAAGCAAAACGCATTAAAGCCATGGTATTTAACTCGACAGACATCAAGCAATACATGCCTGTACAATGAATGAAAGCAAGAGTTGCCATTTTTGCAGATTTATTGATTTTGAAGGTTCTGTGTATTGTTTTGCATATTATATTGTGATACAATAGAGCAAACAGAATATTATTATTATTATTATATTGAATTGACACTGCCAATCTGATTTGACACTGCCAATCTGATTTGACACTGCCAATCTGATTTGTTTGCAAATATTTAACCAGGATTGCCGATGGTTAGGTTATATTGAATTGGGGACGTGATTCATAGATGAGATATAAGAGCAGCACGCAAAATGGGGACAGGATTTTTAAAAGAAGGCTTGTGCGTTTTATATCAATAATGATATTCGGTTTGATTACAATTAATATCCTGTTATATTATTATTCTTTGAATGACCAGTATATAGAGCAGATAGAAAGGAATAACAGCATTCTTGTCGAACAGATTTCAGTTTCGTATGAAATAATCATAAAGAATATTAAAAACTCGGTATATGCTATTTCCATGTATGATAATGAATTGAAGTTTTTTACATTAAATTATAACGGAAGCATAGATCATAAGATGCAAATACTTGAAGTTATTAACAAAATTTTAATGCTTAATGAATATATACATTCCGTCTATTTGTATAACCCGGAATATGACCATGTTTTTGATACTTACAGCAATAATATATTAAGTTATGATAAGTTTTATGATCGAGCAGTATTTGAAATTTCGGATAACAGGATGTTTTTATGCCTTGAACCGAGAGAAGTTAATACTGAAAAAGATCAAAAGAGGTTAATTTCAATTGGGAGCAAAGTACCATTTATTAATGGTTTGAAATCGGGCATTCTTATTGTAAATATCGATGCGGATAAGTTATATGATGGAATACTGAGAAAGTATGGAGTTGATAAAAATATTAAATTTTATGCATATAATTCATCAGGAGACATAATCATTTATAAAAGTGAGATGTTGCAGGGTTATAAAACACTAGAAGATAAGAATAAAGAATATGAGAACAGGATCCTGTTCAGCAAAATTTTTAAAAGTAAATTGGACAGTACTGCAGAATACTATTCAAAAGATTTGAAATGGACATTCGTCCTTGAATCCCAGATTGTAAGGTCAGATAGTTTTAAAAACAGGGTATATATTGTAATAAATTATTCAATGATGCTGGTTATAGTCTGTTTAACAGTTTTAACAATTATTATTAATTTTTCCGTAAAGCCTTTAAAACAAATAATAGCGAATTATTGGGAAAAAATGTTCAGGGATTTTATGGAAGGAAATATGAGTGTTGTTAATGATGTCAGGAATGAATATATAAGCGAGAAGCTTCATATAAACGAAGGAAAGTATGTGGTAATGCTAATAGAGTGTTCAAAAAGTGAAATAGGCAGCAATAATCTGCCAGGTTATATTGAAAATATTGTAAATCTAAAAATTGGAAATGAAACCAGCATGAATATCAAGGCAAAAGTAGCAGGAATGGATGAAGATATCATTGGAGTTATTGCCAGCTTCCAGAAGAGCGTAGAAAATAAGTTATGCTTTGACTATATCCTGGAATTGTCCGGTAATATACTTGAAAACATACGTAATAATAGAAATAATAGAAATAATAGAAATAATAATGATGATCCCGGGAATCCGGTTTATATTGGCGTAAGTGAAGTGAAGACTGATTTTGGATATATTCCTGAAGCATATAAAGAAGCGCTCAAAGCTCTAAAACACAAAATCGGGCTTAATACACGGATACTCCCATTCAATAGAATAAAGCCTGCGGATATCAGCTTTAAAGATCATATAAGTTTTTTGCAAAACCAGTTAATAAATAACATACTTGCGCTCAACATGGAAAAAAGTATGCATTTACTTGACAGGTATTTTAAATTAGTTGAAAATGACGGTTTCTGCTACGAGGATACAGAAATCATTAAAACCCTGGAGGAATTGAAAAATACGGTCCTGGAAAGCTCAAATCTTCCCCAGCGTTTTACAAGCAATATAATAGGATATGATTTTTCTGGATTATACAGCCTTGATGAAATAAAATCCAAGATGTCCGATTTTGTACGGGATATGATTGATGAAATGATGCGGCGCAAAAAGGAAAGTGAAAGCGGAAATAGCATAGAAGAAAAAATATTCAGATGCTTGGAAGAAAGATATGCAATGGAAGATTTCAACCTAAATATACTTGCAGATAATCTTAAAATCAGTCGAGGTTATGTGGGCAAGATTATAAAAGAGACTACGGGAAAGAACTTTACCGATTATATTAATTATAAACGCATAATGCTGGCAAAAAATATATTAAACAATACTGATAAAACAATTGAGGAAATATCCCGTGCGGTAGGGTTTAGATATTCTTATTACTTCATAAAGATTTTTAAGGAGATCGAAGGAATAACACCGGGACAATACAGAAGCTATATATTGCAGCAGTTCCGAAAATAAGTATCCGAAAATATGTATAAGAAGCATAAATATAAAAACTAGTTTACCTGGTTCCGGTATTGAAACAAGAATATGTTTATCGTTTATTGACATTTTTATTATTATTACTGCAATATTATTATTTACAACTGCACCTGTGTTTATTATAATCTACCCATGATGAATGATTTCTTTTTATTTTGCGGGATTATGCTATTTGTATGCTATTTGAATAATTAATATATGCATGTTTCATATATGGTGGGAATAAGCTGGATACGTGTGTGTCGTATATGTATGTTATACCGGACAGATTAAAACCGGTTTTTGGTTCCACCAAAGGGGGGATAAATATTACAATGCATCTTGCGAGTACAAATGATACATTAAGAAGGAGTAATTATCTTATTAAATATATAAAAAGAAAGAAATATTTGTATTTGCTTTTAATTCCTTGCATTGCTTATTTCATTATTTTCCATTATGTGCCTATGTATGGTGTAATTATTGCGTTTAAGGATTTTAAATTTAGCAAAGGTATAATAAAGAGTCCCTGGATAGGGTTGGATAATTTTTTATTTATGTTTAACTCGAGAGATTTTCATAAAGTTTTTCTTAATTCAATTATTTTAAGCACCTTGCGAATATTGTTCAACTTTCCCGCACCCATAGTGCTGGCCATTATTCTTAATGAAATTAGGCATGATAAATATAAGAGAATATGCCAGACTATAGTTTACCTGCCGCATTTTATTTCATGGGCTGTAATCGGAAGCATGATTATTAATTTTTTGTCACCTACATGGGGTGTTGTAAATTATATACTGAAATCTCTTAATTTTGAACCAATAGCATTTATGGGCAAGAAAGAATATTTTCGTACGATTGTTGTTCTATCTAATATATGGAAAGAAACCGGCTGGGGTACAATACTTTATCTTGCTGCGATATCAAATATTAATATTGAACTGTTTGAAGCATCTATTGTAGATGGAGCCAATAGGTGGCATCGTATAGTGTATGTGCTGCTGCCCAGTATAAGAGGAACTATTATAGCATTACTCATTTTAAACATAGGAAGAATGATGACAAATGGCTTCGAGCAGATATTTATTCTTCAGAACAGTATGAACCTGGATGTATCCGAGGTTTTTGAGACTTTCACATACAGGATTGGCTTGTTAAGCGGGCGTTTTTCTTTCGCTACCGCGGTAGGCTTGTTTACTTCTTCAATAGGAATGATACTGCTTGTAATAAGCAACAAGCTTGCTAGGCTGTTTGGTGAAGAAGGAATATATTAGGCTGAATGAGCTGATTAAGCTGATTGAGCTAATTGAATATAAGAATGGAGTATTGGTTGCCGTGAAAAAAATTAAAATCGGTTCCCTTGGAGTTGACATTATTCTATATGTAGTTGTCGGGTTGTTTGCATTGGCGTGCCTTTATCCGTTTGTCTATGTCCTGTCTTCTTCAATAACCCCATATGAGGATTACTTAAAGGCGCCAATGAGTATAATACCAAGAAATGTTATATTGGATGCATATTATTCCGTGCTTTCATTCCCATTGATACAGTCAGGATACAAGGTCACTGTTTTTGTTACTATTTTGGGCACATTTATAAACCTGTTATTGCTGATTACATCGGCATACCCTCTTTCCAAGAAGGACCTAAAAGGAAGGAGAATTATACTTGGCTTTATTATTTTTACCATGTTTTTTAATGGGGGTTTAATTCCTAATTATTATCTCGTACGCAGCCTTAAGCTACTGAATTCGGTATGGGCCTTGATATTGCCCGGAGCGATAAGCCCATTCAACCTTATTTTGATGAAGAGCTTTATCAGCCAGATCCCGGATAGCCTTGAAGAGTCTGCTGTTATTGATGGTGCAAACGAAATCAGAATACTTGCCAATATTATTATACCTCTTTCCACTCCGGCAATTGCGACATTTGCCCTCTTCCATGCCGTAGGCCATTGGAACAGCTTTTTTTCAGCGGTTATATACCTTAACAAGCGGAGCAGTTGGCCGCTTATGCTGGTATTGAGAGAACTTGTAATAGAAAATGCAGTATTTGAGGTTGGCCAGATAGGGGTGGATTTAACGGTGGTTACACCTTTTACAATAAAAATGGCAACCATTGCTGTTGCTATTATACCTATTATGTTGGTATACCCTTTTTTGCAAAGGTTTTTTATGAAAGGGCTTCTTTTGGGAGCTATAAAAGGTTAACAATCAATTGTACCTTAACATTGTACCTTAACACCTGCTTTAGCTTTATGAATTGCCTGGAGCAAGCTTTATAAATTGCCTGGAGCAAGCTTTATAAATTGCCTGGTGTGAGATTTATGAACTAGTTTGAAGCGAGCTTTATGAATTGGCCTGGAGCAAGATTATGTTTTTGCCGGGTGGATTCCTGGCAGGGAGATGAAGAAAAAAGTCAGGTACTTAGATAATGGCAAGTATCAAAAACAAATCATGGGAGGAGATATTTTATGAAAACAAGAGTAGCAAGAATTGTAATCTTAATCATCTGCGTATGTTTAATCGCATCTCTGACTACTGTTTTTGGAGGCTGTTCTAAAAAAGAGGTAACTGGAAGCAATGACACCGGAGGGCAAGCAAAAACTCAAGATAGTGAAAGTGCAAATAAAGAACCTTTTAAAATCCACATACTAAACAGGGTAAATCCTGAGGTAAAGCTTGAAGGCAATTCGCTCCTGGATGAAATTGAGCGTATAACAGGTGTAAGACTGGAAATTGAAGCACCACCTATCAAAAACTACGTGGACAGGCAGAACATAATTATGGCTTCTGGTGATTTGCCCGATATAGTTTATGATTGGTCCCTGGGGGTAAATTATCAAAAATGGGCCGAGGAAGATCTTTTTATACCTATTGATGATTATATCCCGAAATGTCCGAATCTCACTGAGAATATATTAGAAGAAGAGTGGGAGTTTGCAAGGGTACCAGCTACAGGTAAATTCCATGCAATACCGCGACCTACGGAAAGTGCCAAAGGAACTATGGGATTCGCCATATGAATTGACTGGCTTGAAAATCTAAATATGGAGGTGCCAAGCAATATCGACGAATTTCTTGAAGTAGCCAAAGCCTTTACTTTTAATGACCCTGATAAGAATGGCTCCAATGATACTGTCGGCTTTACGCTTGACTTCATTAATAGCCAGGAATTTATCATGAGTGCATTTGATTTGCATCAATATGGCGGTAGTTTATTTAATGTACCTGATTCGGACGGCGAATACAGAATACCCGAGAAGATGAAAGGATACATACCATACCTTACATTTTTAAGGAAAATGTATACTGAAAAGGCTTTAGAACAGGAATTCTATGTTAACAAAGTGTATGATTCAGAGAATAAGTTTAACCAAGGCAAAGTAGGCATGGTAAGGATGCATGGGACAGGGCTGTACAGGGCGCTGGCTCCTACGCCCCCGGAAAAGATGACTCTTGGGCTTCCATTCCCTAATTCGAAAGGAGAAAGAGTATTGTATATGCCCCTTGCTGTTTGGGGCGGGTGGTGTATAACCAATCAAGCACAAAATGTGGATAAAATTATGGAATTCATGAATTGGGCTTTCTCACATGAAGGAATCCTGCTGGTTGGCTTAGGAATAAAAGGAGTACACTATGAAACCTACGATTTTGAAAAAAGATTCATTACCAGGACGGAAGAGCAAAGTAAGCTTACAGCAATAGAACTAAGCCCTTATATGGAGTTTTGCCGCGCCTATAAAGGTTTGTGCCTGTATCCTGAAGGAATCGACACTATAGAAAATATTGAAAGATTCAACCAGCAAACAAAACATTTTTGGGATAATGCCAATATTATAGCAGTGTCAACCTGCGGGCTTATAGAAGAAAACCAGTTTAAAACGGACAATGCGGACTTGATAACCAAGAAGGAATCAATGGAGGCAAAGTATGTCGCATGTGAGATTACTCTTGAAGAGTTTGTGAATTTCCTTGAAACAGAATACTATCCAGCGGTAAAAACTCTTGAAGAGGCATATATTGCAGCTATGAAATCTAAAAAATAGGTATTCCTGACAAAATGAGCCTGATTAAAACAGACACCAGCTTTTTTCTTGCAGTCTCCTAGTTGAATTTATCATTACACATGAAACGCGTGCGGAATACCTCATTTATTTAGAAGTAGATGCTATACAATTTGGTATTGATTAGGAAATCCAGGCATGACCAATTATATCCCTAGAAGTGTTTCGCGAGGTATTCCGCACGCGATATGAAAAATTTTAATGTAATAAAGAAAGCGTACCTAATTTCCGCAATTCAATTCTAAATTTTACTCTACCCGAGGAATTTTTCAGCCTCGGGAAAATACTGACCGCATTTTTCCAGAACACATCTTCGTAGAACTCTTCGGGTACAAGATCCTTTACAAACTCTATGTACGGCTTTACGGGAGCCAAAGGCCAGTCCGAGCCAAATAAGAATTTATTGTATTTTTCCGCGTAGACAAGGGCTCTCATTATATGGTCCATGAAAAGGCGCTCTTTCCGCAGCGATGCAATTTTAATCCCGTCAGCCACGATGAGCCCAGAAAGATCCGCGTATACGTTAGGGTTTTTTGATACAACAGCGGCGGTATCCATAACCCATGGATCACCCAGGTGTGCTATTACGAAATTTATATCCCTGTATTTTACAGCAAGTTCATCCACGGCCAGGGGGTGGGAGTACTTAAGATACGCCCTGTCCGAATAAGTTGCACCGCCATGTATGACCACCGGCAGGTTGTATTTCAAGGCAAGCCGGTATACCGGTTCGTATACCTTGTCAAAAACGTAATACGGGTAATAGCCGGCATAAAGCTTGATACCCACGACTTCCGGCCTGGCAAGCTTCATTTCAATATTGTCAAGTTCCTTCCCCACAATATTTTCCCTATCCAGCCTGACCGGATTGATGCCAATACAGCATGCCACCATGGCAGGTGTCCTGTGTACAGTACCGTCAGGACATGTTTTTCCATCTTTGAATCCATTGAGTCCATTTTCCGGCTTATCTTCGACCATACCTTCGGCTGCACCTTCGAGCCCACCTTCGAAATCAAGTTCAAGATCAAGCCCCATGGGGTTGGGGGAAGCCTGGTCCGGAAAAGCCCAGGCTTCCTGTTCTGTAAGCCCCATACCGATTGCGGCAACTATACCGGCTTCGCCAAATTCCTTTTCCAGGCCTTTGCCGCTATAGTCAACGAGAGAAATTTTTCCTGCGGTTTCCCTGAAGCTCTCTATTTTTGAAAAGTGTATATGCGCATCGATTATTTTCATGATTCAAGCTCCTTACTGGTATGATATAACATATTTTTATACAGATATGCTGCGCGTAAATTATTCTCATAAATCGAGCTCCTCCGGGTCAAATTTTACATTGTCTAAATCTTTTAGTGCATCGTGGGGCAAATAATCATCGGAAAAGAGCAGGAAAACCGACTGTATAAACATCTTTTCGCCGTTATTTATCCGGTAATGGAAACCTGTATCCGCCATAACAAACTTGGGGCTGATGCATGTACCTATTTTAGTATTGTTAGTATCTGTAAATATATGAAGTTTTTCGTTTCTTGATGGCGAAGCGAAAATGGGTGCAGAGACAGATTCGAAATAACGCTCTTCCCTTCCCGCTTTTAGTTTAAGCAGTTCATTCTTGGCGTCCTTGACCATTACCCAGCTTTGCTTTAAATCTTCCGACGGTGTAAGGAAATATTGATTTGCTAACCAAACCCTGTCGAGGTAATGGCCTGTTCCCTGGACAATTCCCGTTACATGGCATAACACGGGGATACCTGGCAGCATGATGAAATAAAAACCGAGTTTCATACCCTTATACAGCTCGTTTTTCTCTATGCTTACCACGTTCCTGATACCTTTCCATAAATTGCCAAGTACATCTTCCAGCTCAACAAATTCTGCATAGCGTTCCTCTTCCAGCAATGAAGCCGTGGATATGCCAGACATGCCAAAACCTGTTCCGCCAAGCCATGGATTCCATCATGCTTTGATGCCCGGCACGGGGAATGATGAATCAAACCATTCATTGTCCTTATACTTGAGGGAGTATAAGGAATGCGAAAAATCCGGCGATGCTTTTATGCTTAGCAATCCATTGTGAGCGGTCAGTACATTGCACGAATCTTCTGTTGTTTTTTCTGTTTGTACATCCCCATGCGACTTGAAAAACACGGCTATTTTCTTGTTGAATACGAAAACATCCGTGTCAAAATCAACCTGTATAATGTCAGGGTTGACGCTGGCGCAATTGCTGGTACTTAAGCTGGTACCACTGTTGGAACTCAAGCTGATACCACTGCTGGAACTGGTGTTGGCACCGGCATCAGCATCGACATTGGCACCGCTTTCGGTGCTGTTATTAAAATCAACGTTAGAATTGCCTTTAGCACAATCATTAACATCAATACCGGCACCAATACCGGCATCGGTATTTACACCAGCATCAACATCAGCATCAACATCAACGTTTCCGCCCATATTGATACTGATATCAAAATCCAGTTTGCGGCCATCCCCTGCGGAAGCCGGTTCCAATTTGCGGACTTGGTCCCGGAAGAGCTTGCAGCCCGAGCGTACCACGATCTCGCCGCTCATGCAGCTATTCTTATAGTCCTTCACGTTTACCTTGAAACTGCTGCCGGCAAAAGGATTCCCGTCATTTACGCTTACACTTATATGATTTGTTAGCACGGGTTTTACATCTATAGTCTTTTTCAGGGCAAATTCCCTGAAATCATGCCAATCATTGAATACGCCCAGCGCAATCGTTACAGGCTTTGTTTTTACACAGGCTCCCGGCGGCAGCTTGCCCAGGTTATACTCGAAAAACATGCACCAGTTGTCAAACTTTATTTTCTCTTCTTTATCCCAGGAGATACCGCGGGGTAGTTTTTCACCATATGAGAATAACCAGTTCTCCGTTATTTTTTCGCTGTTCCAGTAATTCAAAGCACCTCCTGCAGTATCGTCTATCTCAATAAACTTTCCTTCATACGGAATTACCCCCTTGTCCAGGTCATGCCTGAAGGTATCGCACAGCCATACATCTTCTGCTGTTTCATTATTGCCAATATTTTTAACTTCGTAATAATGCTGAATTATACCGTTGGAACACACTTCACATATTGATGCAAGCTGCAGTCCCTTGAAATACTCAAGATTGTACACGGCCTTTAACACAGCTGTATCACCTTCACTGTAACATTGAATGCTGTCTGGTTTTTTCTTTGAAAGCTCACTTGAAAATGGCTTGCCAAGCTTGGGAAAAAGCCATGAAGTTGAGGAGGAGTAGCCCCCATAAAGCCTTCCCAAAAGTAGCCAGTTGCTCTGCTTGTCGAGCCAGGCACCATACGGGCCATTATATATTTCGCAGGAATTTTCTCCTTCGCCCCAAATAATGCCATCCCTGCCCCTGAAAATAGTATTCATTTTTTTATTGAACCTTATGATTCCACCGCTTTTAAGATAGGCGGTTACGGGAATATGGACGGAATAATAAAAGTATTTGTCAAGAGTGTATAGTATTTGAAAGGTGCTTCTTTCGCCGCCCTTCAATTCTATTTTATATCTGCGCTGCTCAAACCTGATACCGTCCATTTCGGGCATTTCAATTTCAAAAACGGCGTCTTCGTCTAACTTGTTTTCGATACCCATGATGAACTCGGACCTGACGCCTGTGTAATTCTCGTTATCCGGTATATGCAGGATTAGTCTTGCGGGATAAGCCGGCAGTATTCCCACTTTGAAAAATGCTTTCCTGCCATTTATTTGGATTTCCGCCGCAACCCCGGGGTGGATCCTGCCTGCTTGCTGCTCATCTTCTATTTCGCCTACATGAAAGCCGGCCTCGATTACTTGGCGGCCTTGACCGCAAATATTTACCGGGTTTGCGGAATTGTCGAAATCAAAGGTTATGTTTTTATCGTTTATTCCCTTATAGCTACGTTTAGAGGTTGTCCTGACTTGTTTACCACGTCGAAGGCAACCTTGTAGGAGCGCCCGAAAACCATTTCATGGCCATGCAGAAGGGTCATGCTGATGAGGTAGTCGTCGGTTTCAATGAGCCTCATGCCCCGGCCTGTTCTTTCAAATTCCACCCTAAGTTTTTTGCCATCCTTCTCCCAACAATATTCGAAGTAATCGAATTTGTTTTCCCTCCTGCCGTCGGGCTTTATTTCTATGATTCTCGTGGAATCATCGTACCAGTCTGCTGTCTCAAAAAAACTGCTTATGGCCCCTGTTTTTAGCACGGTAGGGATAAAATTCATCAGGTGTGTCGTATTGTCCCGCTTTTCCCAGAAAAAACCGCACTTCTTGTAAAGGGGAATCGCCTTGGTGTTTCCGGGCCAGGTATAAAGGTCTAGCCTGGGCCAGCCCAGTTCTATGGTTCTCTTCACTGCTGTCAGCACGAGGAGCTTGCCTACTTTTTTCCCGTGGTAGTCTGGCCTGACGTTTAAAGTGTTGATGTATAGGGCTCCCTCGTCATGGGTATATTCGTCAAGGCTACAGTATCCTATTACTTCCTCCCCCTTTACGGCAAGAAATACGTTCAAGTGGGATGAGTTTTCATGTTCCCGCAGCACTGTTTCTTCAGTCCTGTTCCTGGCGGAGCCGTTCCAGCCATCAGCGCTGCGGTTCCACATATCTGCCACACCCTTGGCGTAGGACGGGTTGAATTCAACTATCCTAACGTCGCCTGCAATACCGCTTGCATTGGTGTTGGCGGGATTGCCTGCCCTGGCGTTTGTTATATTGGTATTGTTAATATTGATTTCATCCATACAAACTCCCTGCCTTTTTATTTCCTTTCTGTAACCAGAATTATGGACTTTTGTCCACATCCTTGTAAAACTAACCGGTAAAGCTGAAAAATCCGGGTATTAAAGCTGTAAAATTAATAAGTGCGTAGTTTGCAGCAAATTTTAACAAGCAGTTTAAGTATTTTTAGCAAGCTTAAGTATGGCACAAATCTTGAGCAAGGCGTAAATCTTGAATATGGCATAAACCTTGAGCACGGCACAAGTCTTTAGCACGGCATAAACCTTAGGCACGACACAAATTTTTGCAAGTCACAAATCCTTGAGCACGGCATAGGGCAGAAATAAAAGGTAATGCAAGTAAAAATAATATAAGTAAAAACGATTCCGGTTGATAATCAAGGATAGCAGCATTTACTAATATTACATTTAATTGCATATAAAAATATAATTACACCCGGGTAGAAAAATGTCAAGTGGTTTGCCGTATTAAAATTTTATTTCAAAATAAGATATTATTACAAGTTAAAATATATTACAAAATCCTGACCGAAAGCCCATGGTTTTAGTTACCGGGATAAAAACATAAATGAAATTGACCTGCTGCGAAGTTCCCTTGTGTCAAGGCCTGTGTAGTTTTCTTATTTAATGTCTAATATATGCTCCCTGATTCTCACCGAGCTGCCTAATTCTCATCGAGGCGAACCAGCCCGAATCTTTTTTTAAGGGTTAAGACCCGAAATACCGCATTGTCTATTTCTTCCACCACTATCTTCTCCATTGGTGTATTGTTGCTGCCAAGTACATTCTTGCTGCCTGAAAACGCATCCTCGTTGCCAACCGCGGCTAACAGTGCTTCAAAAGCCTGGGACACCCCTTCCTTGCCGTGGCATATGAGCAGCGTGTCAACTCCTGCCTTAACAGCTTTTACTGCGGCCTGCCCGGTGGTATACAACCCGGCAATAGCAGCCATGCCAAGGTCATCCGTTATTACCACGCCCTCAAACTGCAGTTGTTCCCGCAGCAAACCCTTTATGATGGCGGGGGACAAGGTGGCGGGAGCATCTTCATCCAGCAGGGGAAGCAGTATATGGGCGGTCATGATTGCAGGTACGCCGTTCTTTATTGCTTCTTCAAAGGGAACCAGCTCAAAATTCCTCAACCTGTCCATGGAATGCGCAACTACCGGGAGGTCCGTATGAGAGTCAAGGGAGGTATCGCCGTGGCCAGGAAAGTGTTTTGCTACAGGAATAATACCTTCATCAAGCGTTCCCTCCATGAAAGCCGGCCCCATTTGGGAGACGATTTCCGGGTTGTTTCCGAAAGCCCTGTCTCCTATAACAGGATTATCGGGATTGCTGTTAATATCCAGGACCGGGGCAAAGTTCATGTTAATTCCCAGTTCTTTTAGCTGTGCTGCCATTCGAGAAGCAGCATACCTTACTATTTCCGGTTGACCGCTGCTTGCCAGGTTGCTTGCAGACGGGAAACGGCCTTTTTCCCAGGGAAGCCTGTTCACTTTTCCACCCTCCTGGTCTATGCCTATCAGCATGCCAACCCCGGGAGGCCCGCTTCCAAGCTCCTGGAGCTGCCTGGTGAGGCTTTTAACCTGTTCGGGGTTCTCTATATTTCTTTCAAAAAGAATTACCCCTCCCACTTTGTGACTTCGCAAAAATCCTGCAGTTGCTTCGTCCACTTCTTTCTCTTCAATACCCACCATGAGCAGTTGGCCAATCTTTTCTTCAAGGGTCATCTTTTTGATTAAAAGCTCTATGAGCTCTGCACCAGTCTTTTCCTTTCCTTCCTCCGGCAAATTTTCATCCAGAAGTGTTCCTTCGCGGTTGTTTTTATTATCATCATTGCCATTATCA
>JAAZDH010000135.1 GCA_012512865.1 Clostridiaceae bacterium
ATATATGTGTGAAAATTTTTACTTCGCGGAATACATTTCGCATAAATATGTTATTTGCGAAAATACGAGGGCTAATGAAGTAATGGAGGTAGAAATGAGGACAATAAGTGAAATTAATGTTGGTGTTATTGGCACGGGGAAAATGGGTTCTGCCATTATCAAGGGAATGGTAAAATCTGGAACGATACCTCCATGGAAAATCAATGTTTTCGACGTGGACAGGGATAAAACCTTGGAACTGCAGAAAGAAGCAGGGATAACGGTTCTTGATAGCAATGAGCAGGTAATGGAAGAGTCCAATGTTATTATACTAGCCGTAGTACCCAGTGTGATAAAACCGGTTCTTGAACAGTGTGGGCACATGCTTGAGGAAAAAATTCTTGTTTCAATTGCGGCAGGAGTGCCAATAAGTACATATAAGGGGATACTGGGTAATGATGCACGGATTGTAAGGGCAATGCCAAACAGGCCGGCAATGGTATTTGAGGGTATAACGTTAATTTCATATCAACGGGACGAAATCAATAACGAGGAAATAGATATTGTAAAAAACCTTTTCCGTTCAGTTGGAAGGGTTGAAGTACTCGATGAAAGCCTCATGGATGAAGTTGTAGCCCTTACATCAAGCAGCCCGGCTTATGTATTCATGATGATTGAATCCATGGCAGATGCTACCGTATTAAGCGGCATACCGCGAAAAATTGCATATACGATGGCAGCACAGGCAGTACTGGGTTCTGCAAAGATGGTCCTGGAAACAGGCAAGCACCCGGCTGAGCTTAAAGATGAAATTTGTACACCTGCGGGAACAACAATAGAAGCAGTAAAAAGCCTTGAAAAAAGTTGTTTCCGTTATGCAATAATGGAAGCCATGTGTAAATGTACAGAGAAAGCAAAGATAATCGGGGAAAAGTATAAATAATGTAAATAATATAAGTATACTTACGCTCATATTGCATGGTTTCAAGTTTACATATATTTGGGCTGAAAATTTTCTTTTGGAAGTAATGTTTCCTGTATATCATGCATACACATCTTAATGTGAGGTTTTATAAACTCCATTAATACTAGAGGAAGGGACTTTGTTGCTATACAAAATACAGGAAATATTGTATAAACATTTTAGAAATAATGTAAATAGATATTTTTCCTTGTTTATGATGCTTATAATAGGTATTTCTGCAGGTGCTTTTACCGTAAATGGGTTAAGCGCAGTGCAAAACGAGGAACTTGTCAATTATTTTGCGGGGTTTTTAAAAATTATGGGTAACCAGAAAGTAAACAGCAGCGAACTATTGATAATTTCTTTGCAGGAAAATGCCAAATTAGTCGCTTTATTGTGGATATCGGGAGTAACCATAATAGGTATTCCCTTCATATACCTCTTGGTATTGTCAAAAGGTTTTGCAATAGGGTTTAGTTCAGGATTCATAATGCAAACCATGGGGATAAAGGGAATTTTATTCGGATTATTAACACTTCTGCCGAAGGAAATCATTATCTTGCCTTGTATTATTGCGTTAGGCGTGAACGGGATGAATTTTTCACTGAATATTATAAAAAGCAAGTCAATAAAGCAAGCTTTAAAGCAGAATCTTAAAATGGATTTTTTAGGATACAGCTTATGCACCGTATTTTTCAGCGTGTTCATACTTATTGCCGTATTAATTGAAGCTTACATTTTGCCTGTATTTATAAGAATGATTACTCCAGTAATAATTGTTACATAATGTATAAAGACTGTAACAAGTTGGCAATACTATTTACAAAAGCGGCATTGTAAAAGAAGTCAATACAGGTAGTATAGGCAGTATAACGAGTTATAATGCTTTAAGCTCGGTTATATATAATTGAAAAAATAAAAAAGGAGTAGTTGTTCAATGGAAGGACTGATTGGGAAATATGTCAATTATCTTGAGGAAAGAAAACACCTTGCATTTAATACTTTACAATCTTACAAGAGGGATATTGAACAATACATAATGTATTTACATGAATTAAGCCATAATAATATTGCAAATACCAATAAAAACACAATAATAAACTACTTGCTTTATTTGCAGAAAAAGGGGCGTGCCACTTCAACGATTTCACGAAACCTGGCATCCATAAGATCTTTTTACCAATACCTTTCCAAGAATAAAATAATAGAGAATGATCCTACTGTTGAGCTTGAATCGCCGAAAGTTGAAAAAAAGCTGCCCCAGATACTTTCAACCCAGGAAGTCGAACTTTTGCTGGAGCAACCAAAGTGTACCGATTTCAAGGGCTACAGGGACAAGGCCATGCTTGAGCTTTTATATGCCACGGGCATCAGGGTATCAGAATTAATTAATTTAAACATCAGCGATATAAACTTTGATGTAGGCTTCGTCAAGTGTAACAAGGGCAACAAGGAGAGGATCATACCAATAGGTTCTCTTGCTTTAAAGGCGCTGCAAAATTACACTAGTAAAGCGAGAAAGAACATGGTAAAAAATAATGATGAAAAGGCCTTGTTTGTCAATGTTAACGGCACACGGCTGACAAGGCAGGGATTCTGGAAAATAATTAAACAATATAAAAACCAGGCTAGAATTGGTAAAGAGATAACACCCCATACTTTAAGGCACTCCTTTGCAGCACACCTGCTCGAGAATGGCGCTGATTTAAGGTCAATCCAGGAAATGTTGGGGCATTCCGACATATCATCAACCCAGATTTATGCCCAAATTGCCAGGAACAGGATAAAAGAGGTTTATAAAAAGACACATCCAAGGGCTTGACATAATCATAAAAAAGCGAAAATATAATAGTAAGAACGTATACAAGCCCCATGGATTTTATTTCACAGGAATTTACGGGGCTTGTGTTTAATCATTTGGTTATGAACTTGTTAGAATAACTTAATCTCAAGGAAATATTATTATGAGAATGTATGATATTATAGAAAAGAAAAGGGACAACAGCGAGCTATCATACGAGGAACTCAAGTTTTTCGTAGATGGAGTCTGCAAGGAAAGCATACCTGACTACCAAGTATCTGCATTGCTGATGGCTATTTTCCTGCGGGGAATGAGCCCGCGGGAGACCTCGGACCTGGCCATGCTGATGGCAGAATCAGGGGAAATACTTGACTTGTCACCAGTTAATGGCATAAAAGTAGACAAGCATAGCACTGGCGGGGTAGGGGACAAGACCACCCTGGTTGTTGCTCCCATAGTTGCGGCATGCGGTGTACCTGTTATAAAAATGTCAGGCAGGGGATTGGGATTTACAGGTGGAACCGTGGATAAGCTGGAATCCATACCCGGTTTCAGGACCAGCCTGGGAAAAGGTGAAATTATAAGAAATGCCGAAAAACACGGAATTTCCTTAACGGGACATGGAGCCGAAATGGTCCCTGCTGATAAGAAGCTTTATGCTTTACGTGATGTGACTGCAACAGTTGACAGCATCCCATTAATAGCAAGCAGCATAATGAGCAAAAAAATTGCTTCAGGGGCGGATAAAATATTGCTTGACGTAAAATGCGGCAAGGGAGCATTCATAAAAACCCTTGAAGATGCCATGGAACTTGCCGGGTTGATGGTTGACATCGGGAAACGGGTAAAGAAAGAAACCGCTGCACTTGTTACAAACATGGATTCTCCCCTGGGCAATGCGGTAGGTAATATCCTTGAAGTGATAGAGGCTATTGAGACCTTGAAAGGTAAAGGACCTGCGGATTTGGAAACCTTATCCCTTGAACTTGCAGCTCACATGCTTTTTCTTGCCGGTCAAGGCGAGATTGAATATTGCCGCAGGATGGCGAAAGATGCCCTTGACAGCAGGAAAGCTCTTGAGAAATTGCGTGAGATGGTAAATGCGCAGGGGGGTGATGAAGAAGCCCTGGATAATTATACCGTATTCAAGCAAGCGCTGTACAGGCGAGAGATTAAGTCTGAAAAGGACGGGTTCGTGGAATCAATAGATGCAGGCTTGATAGGAAGAGCATCTGTTGTGCTTGGCGCAGGCAGGGAAACAAAGGACAGCCCTGTTGACCATTCAGCCGGCATTTACTTGTATAAAAAGCCTGGCACAATGGTGGAGAAAGGAGAAACCCTTGCCACGCTGTACACTAATAACG
>JAAZDH010000136.1 GCA_012512865.1 Clostridiaceae bacterium
ACCCTACATAGAGCTAAAAACCGAGTATTACGACCTGGGTCTGAAAAACAGGGATGAGACGTGCGACAATATTACCATCCAGGCCGCCCATGCAATAAAGAAATACGGTGTAGGTGTAAAATGCGCAACAATAACTCCCAATGCCGAGAGGGTTGAAGAGTACGGTTTAAAGCAGATGTGGAAAAGTCCCAACGGTACCATAAGGGCCATACTGGATGGAACGGTTTTTCGCACCCCGATTACCGTAGACAGTATAAAACCTTCCGTGAGGACATGGAAAAGGCCGATTACAATTGCAAGGCACGCGTATGGAGATGTATACGCGGACGTTGAGCACCGCGTTGTAAAACCCGGCAAGGTGGAACTGGTATGTACTTCTTCCGATGGAGAAGAGGTCCGCAAACTTGTCAAAGAATTTGACAGCCCGGGGGTTGTGCTGGGAATGCACAATATTGACAAGTCCATAGAAAGCTTTGCAAGGGCTTGCTTTAACTATGCCCTGGACCAGAAACAGGATTTGTGGTTTTCAACCAAGGATACAATTTCGAAAACCTATGATCACAACTTCAAGGATATTTTCCAAGAAATATATAATAAAGAATACAGGCAAGAATTTGAGAAGGCAGGCATAGAGTATTTTTATACCTTGATAGATGACGCGGTGGCCCGTGTAATCAGGTCGGAGGGCGGATTTATATGGGCATGCAAAAATTATGACGGTGATGTCATGTCCGACATGGTGGCAGCAGCCTTTGGAAGCCTGGCAATGATGACATCGGTCCTCGTTTCACCGGACAACTGCTATGAGTATGAAGCAGCCCATGGCACGGTCATGAGACATTATTACAGGCACCTCAAGGGTGAAGAAACCTCCACGAATTCCATTGCAACCATTTTTGCATGGACAGGCGGCATCAGGAAAAGAGGGGAAAGAGATGCAATACCCGGGCTTGTTGAATTTGCCGGTAAGCTGGAAGCAGCGTCTCTCAGGACAATCGAGGAAGGTGTAATGACAAAGGACCTGGCCTCCTTGTCAGAAGTTCCCCGCAAGCAAATTGTAAACACCGAGACCTTTTTACTGGAGATCAAGAAGAGACTGGAAAGCATGTAAAAAGTAAAGCAGGCGGCATCTTTCCTTTCCGCCTGCTTGTCAATGTCCAGTCCTGGCTGAACCAGTTCATCTTTATATGTTTACATGAGTGGGGGGGTTAGCTTTTTTGCCAGTTTATCTGTTGTACAGCTAAGCTGCCTTGCCAGCCCATAGCCCATGTAAATTAAATAGTGCTATTAGTCCATGTCATACGATGGAGCCGGAGGAGGTGTTTCCTTTTTTGGTTTTTCTGCTACCGTGCTCTCCGTTGTAAGAATCATTGTGGCGATTGATGCAGCATTTTGAAGGGCGGTTCTTGCAACTTTCGTGGGATCAACAATCCCGGACTTGATCATGTCTACATATTCTTCCTTAAGGGCATCGAAACCAATACCTTTAGGACTGTTCTTCACCTTGTCTACTACGACGGAACCTTCATAACCAGCATTTATCGCAATTTGACGTAATGGTTCTTCCAAGGCCCTTAATATGATCATGCCACCGGTTTTTTCGTCACCCGACAGGGAATCCACTAATTTCTGGACTTCCGGAATGATATTAACGTAAGCTGTTCCACCGCCTGCAACGATACCTTCCTCAACGGCCGCTCTAGTAGCATTAAGAGCGTCCTCGACCCTGAGTTTCTTTTCTTTCATCTCGGTTTCCGTGGCAGCGCCCACCCTTATAATGCCTACTCCACCGGATAGCTTAGCCAGCCTTTCTTCGAGTTTTTCCCTGTCATAATCCGAAGTGGTTACCTCGATTTGTTTCTTTATGGCTTCTATTCTTTTCTTAATTGCAGCCGGTGCACCTGCACCGTCAACAATGATGGTGTTTTCCTTTTCAATTTTTACCGATTTTGCCTTACCCAGCCATTCCAATTTAACATCCTTAAGGCTCATGCCGGTATCATCTGAAATAACCTGGCCTCCGGTAAGAATGGCTATGTCCTGCAGCATCTCTTTTCTCCTGTCGCCAAAACCGGGAGCCTTGACCGCAGCACAGTGGAGTGTTCCCCTGAGTTTATTTACAACGAGGGTTGCAAGAGCTTCTCCTTCGACATCTTCCGCAATTATGAGGATCCTTCCGCCTTCCCTGACGACAAGCTCAAGGACGGGCAGCAAATCCTGGACGTTGCTTATCTTTTTATCAGTAATTAATATATAGGGCTCTTCCAGGACAGCTTCCATTTTTTCACTGTCGGTTACCATGTAAGGAGAAATATAACCCCTGTCAAACTGCATACCTTCAACTATTTCAATAAAAGTATCGGATGTCTTGGATTCTTCAATAGTAATAACCCCATCCTTTGTAACTTTTTCCATTGCATCGGCAACAAGCTTTCCTATTTCTTCATCACTAGAGGAAATAGTTGCGACAAACACCATATCTTCTTTGCCTTTTATCGGCTCGCTGTTTTTCTTCAAATGCTCAACAGCATTTTCTACGGTTTTTTCTATACCCTTTTTAAGTATCATCGGATTGGCGCCTGAAGCAACATTCTTTAAACCTTCTCTTACTATAGACTGTGCAAGAAGAGTTGCTGTAGTTGTACCGTCGCCTGCGACATCGTTGGTTTTGCTTGCCACCTCTTTTACAAGTTGTGCACCCATATTTTCATAAGGATCTTCAAGTTCAATTTCTTTTGCTATGGTTACCCCGTCGTTTACGATTTGCGGAGAACCGAATTTCTTATCAAGAACGACATTTCTTCCTTTTGGACCAAGTGTAATCTTTACGGTATCAGCCAGCTTGTTAACTCCTCTTTCGATTGCTTTCCTGGCTTCTTCACTGTAAAGAATCATCTTAGCAGACATTATTCATCCCTCCTGAGATATTTTGTATTATTCTTGGTTACATTAATCAACAATTGCAAGTATGTCATCATACTTTACAATTAAATATTTTTCATCATCCAGCTTGACTTCGGTGCCGCTGTACTTACTGAAAAGCACCTTGTCACCTTTTTTTACCTCGATTTTTATTTCCTTTCCGTCTTCTATTGCTTCTCCGGGACCTACTTCGATAACTTCGGCGATATAGGGTTTTTCCTTTGCGCTAGATGGAAGGACGATACCACTTTTTGTTTTTTCTTCGGTTTCAATTTCTTTTAGTAGTACCCTGCTTCCCATAGGTTTAATTTTCATAAGTACATCAACTCCTCCTTAATTTTTTATTTTTGTCCAATGGCATAATCACTTTTTGCCCAAGAAAATGATTGTTCTCCAGGAAAAAGAATGAGCATCCTTATTAGCACTCACTTCTATAGAGTGCTAACAGTAAATATTTTAGTAACTATATACCAATCTGTCAAGAGGTTTAATGAATTTTTTAACGAAATTTTGAAGGTGGCGGGACGCTAATATATCCCACCATACCGGAGCTTGTAACTGCAACCGATGGCAAACCTGGCTTTTTGCCCTGGCTTGCCTATTGACAATAACACATTAATCTCTTATTATTTATACGTATAAGTTAATAAGAAAGGGTAGGACGAGGCAGGCCAAAGGAACCGTCCCGCTGGTTTGCCGGTATGTTTGATCGGAGTTGAGGGTATGAAGCACAAGTACTCGGTGTCAAGCAAGGATGTGGCAAGAGAAGCAGGGGTTTCACAGGCTACAGTGTCATACATATTAAATAATGCGAGGAACGTTAAGATTAAGCCTGAAACCAGGCAGGCAGTGCTTGATGCTATTAAAAAGCTGAATTATTACCCGAATCAGATTGCCCGGGGTATGAAGCTTAGAAAATCGATGTCCGTGGGAGTTGTTACCGACAGGAGTGTTACCAATTTTTACTTTATGAAGGTCCTGGAGGGTATGAAAGATGGTTTCCAGGAGGACAACTATTCCATAACCCTGCTTTTTGACAAGCATGAGAAAATTGAAGATGCGGAGTTCATCAAGTACTATAATTCGAACAGGATAGACGGTGTGATATTTGTTTTTGCTTCCATCAGCGACGATGAAATTGAACATATGAACAGTACGGGTTTGCCATATGTAGTTGTTGATACCCATCCGTCCGGAAGAAATGTTCACGAGATTTGCACGGATCACCTTGCACATATACAAGATGTAATTGGTTATTTTAAGTCAAGGGATATAAAGAACATTGCGTATGCAGGCCCCATGCCTAAATGCAGGAATGACAGGAGGCTTGAAGCCTTCATAAATGCAATGGTTTACCATGGGTTCGAGCCAAAGGATAATTTAATAATACGGAGCACAGCCGACGACAAGGAGCTGCCGGAGGCTTTCAAGAAGCTTTTTGAAAACAAGAATTTTAAGCCTGGGGCTATCATTGCCGGCTCTCCCAAGTTTGGCATGTTGACCGTTAAATCCTGCCTGGCATTTGGCATGAAAATACCTGGGGATGTCAGCATTGTAGCAGTAGGCTCATCAAACATTTTTGACCTTGTTTACCCACCACTTTCTTCAATAGATTTACCGCTTTACGATATGGGATTGAAAGCGGCCCAAGTGCTTCTTAATCTTATCAAGGGAGGCGATAAAGGAGGTGGCAATGGAAGCGGTAAAGCGGGTGAGGAGACAATGACGATATTGCTTCCTTCGGAGCTGACTTTAAGGGAGTCATCGTAGTTGCAACCAGAAACGAGGCAGGAGTTGATGAAAAAATTATGAGAGTAAAATGGATTTTGTTGGATTTTATAAAAAAATACAAGTGGAGGTATTTAGCAGGGATAGTATTCCTTCTTATTACATCATTTATCACATCTTTAATACCCAAGATACTTGGGTTGATAACCGACGGCCTTAACGACAGGATACCGGTCCCGGTGATAAAAAGGTATGTTTTGCTTTTAATAGCCGCCGCACTTGGTGAATTTGCCTTCCGGTTCATCTGGAGGTATTTGCTTGTAGGTAATTGCAGGTACCTTGAATGCCATCTTAGGGAAAAGCTTTTTAAGCATCTGCAAGTATTACCTGCAAGTTTGTACGATAACAGCAAGACAGGTGACCTTATCGCTTATGCCATAAATGACATCCAGGCAATAAGGAGGACCTTTGGTTTTGGTTTTACTGCAATACTCAACGGGATCGTGATAAATACCGTGTCGATAATAATAATGGCGAGAACCATCAACCCCATATTAACAGTAATGGCGCTTGTTCCGGCGCCGGTAATAATACTTGTAATATACAAGTTGAGGGAAAAGATACGCGAAAGATTTACAGCGGTGCAAAAAGCATTTGCAGAAATATCGGAAAAAGTGCAGGAAAACATAACCGGCATAAGAATAATAAAAGCTTTTGCCCAGGAGGAAGAAGAAGTCAGGGAATTTGAAAAGTACAGCCAGGCAAGGGTTGA
>JAAZDH010000137.1 GCA_012512865.1 Clostridiaceae bacterium
GGTATTGATGATATTATTTATACGACACCTGTAAAAAATCTTTTTATTATTCCCTGTGGCACCATACCCCCGAATCCTGCCGAGCTTTTAGGAACGGAAAAGTTCACCCGTTTTATTGAAGATGCAAAGACGCGTTTTTTTAAGGTGGTGAAGGGTCAATTTGACATGATAATATTTGATTCGCCTCCCCTGAGAAGCGTGATAGACGCGGCAGTTCTTGCTGCAAAAACCGACGGGACATTGCTTGTGGTAAGGACCGGTGCTGTTAATTATAAGGCTGTCCAGCAGGTGAAGGAGCAGCTGGAAATGGTTAGTGCCAAGCTGGTTGGCGTAATCTTGAACAGGATGAAAAAAAGGGATTATGGTTACTATTATAGTTATTATTATAGAAATGGCTATTACGGAAATGATGAAAAGAAAAGCAAAAGGGGCTTGCTTTCAAAATTGCTGAAGTTATTTAGAAAATCAAAGAAGAGAGGTCATGAGCGGCCTTGAGTCGTTTTAAGCTATCGGTTTTAAGTGGTTTTAAGTGGTTTTAAGCGATTTTGAGAGGTTTTTAAAGTGTTTTTGAGTATTTTTAAACTGTTAATTTTTGAAGGAGGTACTTGGATTATGAGAATTAAGAAAATGGTTTCTATCGCGATAGTAGCAGCTCTTATAGCAGCCCAGATACTTGTGCCGGTGGTTTTTGCAGATGTCGGGGATGTGGAAGAAGCATGGAGTAAATTAAGTGATTCGGACAAGGGAATACTTCTCAGGAACTTGTGGGATTTTGCCGTGGTCAAGCTGGGTAATGATGAAGAAGTGACGGTTGATGAAGTGTATAATAATATTTATGCAAGCCTGGAAGGAAAAGATATTATTTCAACCGACCCGGTACCAGGCGATGGCAAAATAAGCGAGGGTGCAGTCAAGATCATAATACAAAAAATTATTAATAATAAGCAGATTATCAAGGAGTATTATGATTTTTACGTGGCCAATATTCAAACCAAGGCAAGGGTGAAAGAAATACTGGGTCTTGAACCGGATGCACCTGCAGGGGAGGTTTACCAAGCCTTGCAGCCGTTCCTCGTGCCCGTGATGACCACGGAAAATGGCATTTTTGCGAGAAACGGCAATGTTTCTGCGGCTGTTGCACGCAAGCTCCTTGGTATTCCGGATGGGGCTTTATTTGAAGATTTGCTCGGTGAAAACCTCAATGGCAAAGTTGATACCTTGGCTTCAAAGGTGGAGACCAGGGTGGGGGACTACGGCCTTGACAGGTATGAAATCATAGAGCTCCTGGAGATATTTGGCTTGTACGAGGATGACCCGTCAAATCCTTCCGTTGTTTCCACGAATCCTGCAAGCGGAGCAAATGGGGTTTCAAGGTCGGCATCTATTAAAATAACATATAGCAAGAATATTTATGAAAACTGGGAGGATATTGACAAGTATGACAACATTTCACTTAAGGCGGGCAGTGTTGAGCTTGCTGTAGACAAGAGCATATCCGGGAAGGTCCTGACTATTACTCCCAAGTCGTCTCTTGCTTATTCAACAACCTACACGGTAACTGTGCCCCAAGGGGCTGTGACCGACGAGGTGATGAGACCGGCGGAAGGGTGCACCTTCAGTTTTGCCACGGTTACAGAACCAATTACACCGCCTCCTACAGAGCCGCCTGTTGAGCCACCGGTTGAGCCGCCGGAAGAGGAACCAGGAGAAGAAGAGCCTGGCGAGGAGGAACCTCCTGTAGAGGAGCCAAGTGAAGAGGAGAAGGAAATCGGGGATATAATAGCGGAGATTGACGAGGAGGAAATAGAAGCTGCTGAAGGAGAAGCCCTGGATGCAATATCGGAGAATATAACAGGAAATATTGAGAAAGCCATTGAGATCTTGGAAGGTATTGATGACCCTGAAGTTACTCTTGAGCTGATAGAAACCATAATCGGCAAGAGCGCGGCCCTGGTTCAAAAACTGGAAGAGACCGGCAAGGCGGCCAAGGCCGATGAATTTACAGATACATTGAATAAACTGGCAGGTGCAGCATTGAAGAAAGTATCTTTATTCAGGGAGGATGTAAGTGAAGAAGCAAAAGAGGTAAAAGGAGAAGTAATACTGGGTGATGTCCCTGAAGGGGAGCTGGTTGACGAGGAAACACGCCAGATGTTGAAGGATATAGTGGATATGGCGCAAAGATTGACAGAAATACTCCAGGAGAACAACGTGGAGCAAAAGATTAAGCCTGCGTTGTATCTTGATGCGTCGTCAGGAGAGGAAGACATTGAAAATTCCAATGTTATAATACCTGCAGCGCTGCTGATTGCGGCCGGGGAGGAAAAGATCGAGGAAACAGTGGTTATAACGGATGTTGCAACAATGAACATACCCTTGGACGCCATCGAGCTGAAGAAAGGAGATACGCTGACCATAACAAACGCAAAGGTTGAGAAGGAACAGCTGCCCCCATCCGCCAGGGAAGCAGTGGGAGATGCACCCGTATTTAAGCTGGACATAAAGGTCAATGATCAGAAAGCCGAGCTTAAGGGGAAGGTTAAGGTAACCATACCTTATACCTTGAAGCCGGGGGATGATCCTGAAAAAATAACAGTTTTCTATATAAGGGATGATGGAGAGCTTGAAAACGTAATCGGCGTGTACGATGAGAAAACCGGCACTGTGTCCTTCGAAGCCGAGCACTTCAGTAATTACGTGGTAATGGTAAACGATGTCAGGTTCACGGATGTTGGAAGCGAGTTCTGGGCTGCGAGGTATATTGAGGTTTTGGCTTCAAAAGGCATTGTTAAAGGCTCCGGGACCGTTGAAACTTACAAACCGCTGAATAATCTTACCAGGGCCGAATTTACGGCAATGATCGTCAGGGCCTTCAAGCTCTTCGATGAAAGTGCGGAGAACCCGTTTGTTGATGTAAAAGAAACAGATTGGTTCTACCCGGAAGTAGTATCAGGTGCAAAAGCTGGTATTATCCGCGGAAGACCTGGAGGTATATTCGCACCCGATGACAAGATTACAAGGGAAGAGATGGCTACCATAATTGCAAACACGCTTACCCTGGTATTAAACAAAAAACCGGTTGAAAAACCTGGAGAATACCTTGAGAAGTTCTCCGACAAGGATAATATTGCTGATTATGCCAGGGGACCGATTGCCCTGGCGGTAAAATA
This sequence comes from Clostridiaceae bacterium, assembly GCA_012512865.1. Classification (GTDB taxonomy): domain Bacteria; phylum Bacillota; class Clostridia; order Acetivibrionales; family DUMC01; genus Ch48. The sequence goes on from JAAZDH010000137.1 coordinate 3,171, forward strand.
CGGGATAATTGCAGGGAAGCCGGATGGCAGGTATGCACCAAAGGATAACGCGGACAGGGCTGAAGCGGCAAAATTGGTATATATGATATTAAACATGAAATAATAATTAAAACCCAAGAAATGTCAAAAAGCCACCAGGTTTATGCCAATGGTGGCTTTTTTGGCACCAGGAAAGGTGACAGGATTATATGAGAAAGTTGGGAAAGTGGAAAATAATCCCCATTATTGCGGTGGTACTTGTTATAACGGGGATAGCAGCAAAAATCGTGATTGACAAGCTATTCAGCTTCATACTGATGTCCTATATTGGTGACATAGGTGACATAGGGATGGGGGTAATGACACAGGGTGTAATATCTGCCATGCTGGGTGATGAAGATGCCGGCTTGCAAGCAAATGGAAGTGAAAAACAGGCCGGGGAAGGCGGTTTGACCCGCAATCTCCTGGATGGACTTGTAGATGGTGCTGGTGAAAGTGAAGTTGATTTAAGCGGGAATGAAAGGGATAAAGGAGGGCAGCAGGAATCCCAGGGAGCAGCAGGCGACGGCAATGATACAGGAGGACAAGGTAAAACAGCCCAGGCCGGGAAGATGGAGGATAAAGGGAAAGAGACGCAGGCACAGGATAAAGGGACTGAAGGTGGAAATGCAAGGGACACCGGCGTAAGTGAGAAGGACGCGCAGGACAGTGCGCAGCATGTCGTGCAAGATGGTGAGCAGGGTGATATGGGGGGTGGCGCACTGGATGGAGAAACGCGGGATGAAAAAATAGCGGATGAAGAAGCAGGCAATACCGGGGCGGATAGTACGGCAGCCAATGGGACGGAGGATATCGGAACAGGTGATGGCGAAGGAAAAGCCATTGCTGCCGGCAGCGATGAAGGCGGTTACAAGGATGAAAATACAGTGGATGTTAGTATCGGCGTGATAGATGGCGAGGGAAAGGAAAGTGCTGCCGGGGAGGATAAAGATAGTGCCAGGAAAGATGATGCTGCCGGGGAAAATGGCGCTGCAGGGGGAAATAACACCGGCGATGAAAGCGACGTAGTTGTTAAAATAACACAGGAGAAAATAGAGGAAGCCGAGAAAACGGTATCCACAGGTGACAAGCTGAAAGTCATTCAAATTATTTTTAAGAAATTGCAGCCGTATGACTGGGACGTTATTAAAGGAATCCTTAAAAAGGGAAAGGTAACCAGGGATGATATAAATACTGTTAAAAATCTTGTTAAAAACAGGGTTACAGAAGAAGAAAAAGAGTATTTGAAGGAAGTTTACAATAAATATTATGATGAAATAGTGGAATAATAAGCAGAATAAAAAATAAAAGTAGAATAAAAGTAGAATGAAAGCAGAATAAAAATTGAATAAAAAGTTGTGGAAAGGGGTTTTGTTTCCATGGGAAAAGTAACAGGTGCATATATTGTTCCCCATCCGCCGGTAATTGTTCCGGAAGTCGGAAGGGGAAGGGAATCGGAGATACAAAAAACCATAGATTCATTTAAAAGGGTTGCCAGGGAAATAAAAGAAGAAAACCCTGGCACGATTATTGTTATTACACCCCATGCCCCCTTTTTCCGGGACTTTATATATGTTAACGATTCGGACAAGATCATAAAAGGTGATCTGGGAAGATTCGGCGCTCCCGGGGTAAGGCTTGAATTTGAAAACAATGTACAGCTTGCACGCAGGATAGTGGATAATGCTTTGCAAAGGGGAATAGGAGCTGGGGGCATGAGCTATGAGCCATTAAAGAGAATGTTGAGGTATTCCGTGGAGCTGGACCATGGAGCCCTTGTCCCCCTTTATTTTATTAACAAGGAAGCTGCCGGTTTCAAGCTTGTGCATATGGCTGTTGCAGATTTGCCCTTTGATAAGCTTTACGATTTTGGCCGTTACATAGGGAAAGCCATAACGGAGACGGATGGCAGAAACGGGAGGACGGTCATAATCGCAAGCGGGGACCTGTCTCACAGCCTGACCTGGGATGCCCCCTGTGGCTATAATCCAAAGGGAAAGGTTTTTGACAGGTTGATTGCCAAGTATGTTGCAGCCGGGGACGTTGAGAGCATTGTTAACTTTGACAGGAAACTGGCCGAGGAAGCGGCAGAATGCGGATTAAGGCCTATCATAATTTTGATGGGGGCCTTGGAAGGATACTCCCTGTGTCCAGAGGTGTATTCGTACGAAGGGCCTTTTGGTGTAGGTTACATGGTTGCGGGGCTAAAAACGGGTGTTGATGTTTATGTCCGCCTTGCACGGCTTGCACTGGAGACATACGTAAAGGAAAGAAAGATAATTAACCCGTGGGAAGTCATGCCTCCATTACCAAGAGAGATGATGGAGAACAGGGCAGGTACTTTTGTGTCATTGAAAAAGGAAGGTTTCTTAAGGGGATGTATAGGAACCATCCAGCCTACCAGGGAAAATATTGCCGAAGAGATTGTTTATAACGCTATAAGTTCAGGGACAAGGGATCCGCGCTTTACCCCGGTGACGGAGGATGAGCTTGATTTGCTTGTATACTCGGTGGATATATTGATGGAGCCGGAACCGGTAAATTCCATCGAGGAGCTGGATGTGTACAGGTACGGCGTGATTGTCAGGTCAAGGGGCAGGACAGGGCTTCTTCTTCCAAATATAGAGGGAGTGGATACGCCGTGGGAACAGGTTTCCATAGCCCTTCAAAAAGCAGGCATCAGCCCGGGTGAAAAGTATACGATGGAAAGGTTCGAAGTAATAAGACACAAGGAAGCATAAGGGAAAGGGAATGATAAAGAAACATGAAGCAGGCAATGTATTACGAGAAAAGAGAAGGTGGCAGCGTACAGTGTTTTTTGTGCCCCCACAATTGCGTCATAAAACAGGACGGGGCAGGGATATGCAGGGTACGGAAAAATATAGGAGGAGAGCTGTATTCATTGAATTACGGCAAAGTGACTTCTATTGCCCTGGACCCCGTGGAGAAAAAGCCACTTTATAGATTTCATCCGGGGAAATATATTCTCTCGGCGGGGACTTTCGGCTGTAACTTGAAGTGCTCATTTTGCCAGAATTGGTCCATATCCCAGGGCATGTCCCCCGATGATGAAAGGGCGGTTGACATAACACCGGGACAACTGGTAAAAGAAGCCTTAAAACACGTGCGGCACGGGAATATCGGCATTGCCTATACTTACAATGAGCCGTCAATCTGGTACGAGTTCGTGTATGAAACTTCCATGCTTGCAAAGAAAGAAGGGCTGGCAAACGTGCTGGTAACCAACGGGTTTATCAGCAGGAAACCCCTGGAAGAGCTGTTGCCTTTTGTTGACGCGATGAATATTGATGTTAAATCATTCAACCCGTCATTCTACAAGGAAATATGCAAGGGTTCATTGGAAAATGTCAAGGAAACGGTTGAGATGGCCGCGGCAAAATGCCATGTAGAGGTTACAACATTGGTAATACCGGGGTTTAATGATTCCGTTGAAGAGATGGATGAAATAGCCAGGTGGCTTGCTTCTGTTTCTCCCGAAATAGTTCTTCACTTGTCAAGGTATTTTCCAAGATACAAGATGAATGACAGGTCCCCAACCCCGGTCAGGACCCTGGAAAATTTAAGGGATGAGGCATTGAAATACTTGCGGCATGTATATCTTGGCAACGTGTGGTGATTTGATACCCGCGTTAAATTCCATATCGCCGCGGTATTATACCCGTTTCATTGCAAATTCCACCCGTTTTCTTCGCTGTTTAAACCTGCCTTTATCACAATTTGGACCTGTTTCATCACATTTGAAGCCGTTTTATTGCAATTTGAACTTGTTTCATCTCAATTTGAACCTGTTTCATCTCAATTTGAACCTATTTTACCGCAATTTAGGCCCGTTATATTTTTTTAATGTTTTATATTATTTCAATTTCATTAAAATTAACTAAAATATATTTCACGAAATAAAAAAAAAGGTTATAATTCTAGTGATAAAGTATTCTAATGGTATAGTCATTACAGATACTGTTTTGAAGGTGTGAGGTTTGGTTGGACTTTATCTACAATATAAACTTAAAAGACCTGTTTGACAATTTTGCCGGTTACGTTGGCATTACGGGACCTTTATCCGTGATAAGGGCCATAGTTGATATAGGGCTTGTTGCATTTATCATTTACAGGATTATCGTGCTCGTAAGGGATACGAGAGCGTGGCAGCTTATAAAAGGTATTGTTTTCATACTCATTGCCGCAGAAGTCAGCAAGCAGCTCAAATTGAACACAATTGCTTATATTTTAAGCAATACAATATCGATCCTGGCCCTTGCAATGGTTGTGGTGTTCCAGCCGGAGTTAAGGAGGGTGCTGGAGCAGATAGGGAGGAGCCGGTTCAGGGATTTGCTGGGTTTCGAGGACGAAAGCGAAAAGGTGAAAACGACCGCAATGATAGAAGAAATAGTCAAGGCCTGCATGGACTTGTCCAAGACCTTTACCGGGGCTCTCATCGTTATAGAGGGGAAAACCAAGATTGGCGATATAATAAAAACCGGCGTGCAATTGGAAGCCAATGTAACATCCGAGCTTCTTGTTAATATTTTTACTCCCAATACGCCATTGCATGACGGGGCCGTGGTGATAAGGGATAACAGTATTAAGGCAGCGGCATGCTTTTTGCCGCTGACGGACAATCCGAACTTGAGCAAGGAACTTGGAAGCAGGCACAGGGCAGCCCTGGGAATAACAGAAGTTTCGGACGCCATTGCAATCGTGGTATCGGAGGAATCGGGAAAAATATCCTATGCATTGAACGGGGGACTGACAAGGAACCTGACAACCGATACACTAAGGAAAGCTTTGAATAAGAACCTCCTGGAAAAAAGCAGTGTTAATAAAAGACTAACTTTATGGAAGGTGAAAAACGGGTGAGTGACTGGATTAGGGACCGGGTGAGATACCTGTTTAAAATAATAAAGAAGGATCTTCCGATAAAACTGACCGCGGTGTTGCTTGCCATACTGCTTTGGTTTATCGTATTAAATATAAATAACCCGTACAAGGAAAAGAGTGCTTTTGTTGAACTGGATGTAAAAAATGAAAATGTTCTCCTGGAAAAGAACCTTTACCTGGTAAACAAGAATTACAGGAAAACGGTGGAGGTTATTGTACGGGGAAGGCAGGATATCGTAGATAGTATTAATCCTGCCGATTTTTCCGCGGTGCTGGACTTTTCGAAGGTGAAATCCGTGAATGACAAATCCATTGATATAGATGGCCCTTACTATGCAAAAAATGACAAGCAAATTACCGTCGTGGGGATGAACCCGAAAACTATAGCCCTGGAGCTGGAAAATATTGCAAAGGCGGATTATGTTGTCAACCTGGAGCTAAAGGGAACGCCGAAGGCATCTTACAAGGTTATAAGCGCAAAGACCGAGCCTGAGGTTGTGACCATACAGGACAGGGAATCTATAGTAAATACGATTAATGAAGTGAAAGCCCTGGTGGATGTAAGCAACATTGACAGGGATAGGAAAGTCATCAAGCAACCGTGCACCGTATATAATGAAAGTGGGGAGGAAATAACCGCATTGAGCAACTATTTCACGGTTGATGTTTTCCTGGAGGTGGCAAAGGAGGTGCCCATCATACCGGATATACAGGGAGCACCGGCAGTGGACCACTTGTACGCGGGGTACGAGTTGAGTGCGGCGAAGGCATTGGTAACGGGGCACTTTGAAACCCTTGCAGGATTAAACGAATTGAGAACTGCGCAAATACAGGTGGAAGGCATTAGCGAAACAACCACGTATAACGTTCCCATACTGGTACCCGAGGGAATGAAGTTGTTTGGCATGGAAAATAATATTGCGGTTACCATTCGAATCGAAAAACTCCAGGAGAAAGAAATAGAAATTGACAAGGCGGATATTGCCATAAGAAACATGGATATTGATAACAAGTACATATATGAAATACTCACGCAGCAGGCCGTAGTTGTTTTAAAGGGCCCGAGGGCATACCTGGATGATATTGATGTGAGAGCCTTAAGACCATATATTGATGTTGAGGGGTTACAAGAAGGTATTCACAAGCTTAAGCTGCAAGTAAACTCTTACCCGGAAGTCGAGATACTTCAGCTGCCCGACATCGAGGTGACAGTAACCAGCCTGCCGGTACCGGGGGACATAATTGATGGAAATACAGGGGAACAAGCACCCGGGGAAAGTGATACAAAAGATAACGAAGAAAATGAAGTAAATGAAGAGAATGAAGTGAGCAAAGAGGATTAAGAAAGCATGGAAAAGGGAGGTTAATATGGGAAAGCTTTTTGGTACAGATGGAGTCAGGGGTGTGGCGAATGTTGATTTGACCGCGGAATTGGCGTACAGGCTAGGGCAGGCCGGGGCTTACGTGTTGACGGCGGAAACAAAACACGTTCCCAGGATACTGGTAGGCATGGATACAAGGATATCCGGGCACATGTTAAAATCCGCGCTGGTAGCGGGTATCTGTTCAGTGGGGGCGGAGGCTGTTTGCCTTGGAGTGCTTCCAACGCCGGCTATAGCCTATCTTACAAGGTATTATGGCGCAGATGCAGGTGTGGTTATATCAGCTTCCCATAATCCCTTTGAGTTTAACGGGATAAAGTTTTTCAATAGTGAAGGTTATAAGCTAAATGACTCGATAGAAGAAAAGATCGAAAGTATAGTGCTGGAAGGAACCGGGGATTTGCCAAGACCTTCGGGAAAGGATATCGGGAAAGTCAGTGAAAAAGAAAGGGTGCTGGAGGATTACGCGGATTTCCTGGCAGGTACACTGGATGTGGATATCAAAGGATTGAAAATTGCCCTGGATTGTGCAAACGGCGCAGCCTGGAGGGCGGCTCCCGAGGTGATGCAAAGACTTGGGGCGGAAGTACATATTATAAATAATACTCCCAATGGAATAAATATAAATGACGGGATCA
>JAAZDH010000138.1 GCA_012512865.1 Clostridiaceae bacterium
GGGCGTGACCATGCCCCATCCCCACGGGCAGATTTATGGTTATTCTTACATTCCCAAAAAGCTTGAACTGGAGCTTGCAGCATGCAAGGAATACCATGAAGAAAAAAATGCCTGCCTTATCTGCGACATGGTAGAAGATGAAATGGAATCCGGTGAGAGGGTGATTTTTGAAGATGCGCACTTTGTTGTATTCCTTCCCTTCTTTGCAGAGTACCCCTATGGTATCTACATAGCTTCCAAGAGGCATATTCAAAACCTTGCCCAGTTTACCGGAGAAGAAAAGCTAAGCCTGGCACGGACGATCAGGGATTCCGTGGGAATGCTGGATTCTCTTTTTGGTTTCCAGTTTCCCTACATGATGTGCATGCACCAGGACCCGGTAAACAGCGGGGACTTTAGCGATTACTATCATTTTCACATAGAGTTCTTCCCGCCCCTCAGGGCTTCCAACAAGCAAAAGTTCAATGCGTCCAGCGAAACGGGGGCATGGGCCCATGCAAACCCCACAAAACCGGAGGAAAAAGCGGAAGAATTAAGGCAGGCTTACAGAAAATTTATCAGCCAGCGTAATGAAGTTGGGTAATGGGGCCGGAAAAACGAAATGAACAGGAATAAGCAAGTAAGATGATAAAATAGGCAAGTAACAAGCGAAATGAATAATCAAGCACGTAAAAATGCGTCAAGCATATTAAAATGTGTAACCGTGGAGGGCTTGTTTTATGAATGCAGAGAAACTTGGTATGACAGTTGATGAACTCAAGGAAAAGTTTATTGAGATATATGGACATTCGGAAGAGAAAATCAGGGTGTTCTCGGCGCCGGGACGGGTAAACCTGATTGGCGAGCACACGGATTATAACGGGGGATATGTTTTTCCCGCGGCTTTAACGATGGGCACATTTGTGGTTGCAAGGGCGAGGGCGGACAGGATCTTGAGACTTGCCGCCACCGACCTTGAAGACAGGGTTGAGGCTTCCCTTGACAGGCTGGAGGAGTACAGGCATTTAAAGTGGGGAAACTACCAGCTGGGAGTTGCAGACCAGCTGCAAAAGCACGGGTACGGGTTAACCGGGTGCGACATGCTTTTCCATGGCACCTTGCCTTACGGGGCGGGGCTTTCTTCGTCCGCTTCAATCGAGGTAGCCACGGCCTTGACGCTGGCAACCCTGGGAAAAGAGGCCTTCGGTGAAGACGCAGCTATTGACTTGGTGGAATTGGCTAAAATCGGGCAGAAGGCGGAAAACCTTTACGTGGGGGTAAATTGCGGTATCATGGACCAGTTTGCCTCGGCCATGGGAAAAGTAAACCATGCAATATTTCTTAATGCCAAGGACTTGAGCTACAAGCTTGTTCCGCTGAACCTGGGCGATAACAATATAGTTATAGCTAACACGAACAAGAAAAGGGGACTGGGGGATTCGAAGTACAACGAGAGGAGAAGGGAATGCGAAACAGGCCTTGACGTGCTGAAAACGGTATTGCCTGGCATAAGCTGCCTTGGGGATGTTTCATACGAGCAGTTCATTGAGCATAAGCATGTAATAAAAGATGAGGTTATAAGAAAAAGGGTTGAACACGTGGTATCGGAAAACGACAGGGTTAAAAAATCAGTTGAAACCCTTTATAAAGGCAATTTGAGTGAATTTGGAAGGCTCATGGTGGATTCCCACTGTTCATTGAGAGATTTGTACGAAGTTACCGGGATAGAGCTTGACACCCTCGTGGAAGAAGCACTGAAAATTGACGGGGTGCTGGGCTCGAGGATGACAGGGGCCGGCTTTGGCGGATGCTCGGTAAGCATTGTAAAGAAGGATGCAACGGAATGGTTCATAGAAAAGGTAGGCAGGGAATATGAAAGAAAGGTCGGGCTTAAAGCAGACTTTTACGTGTCTGAAGCCAGGGATGGAGCCCGGGAAAACAGGATAGGAAACGGGAGGTGAAGAGGCATGGCAATCTTGGTAACAGGCGGGGCAGGTTACATAGGAAGCCATACCGTATTGGAATTGTTGGAGACTCGAGAGGAAGTTGTTGTTATTGATTCCCTGGAAAAAGGACACAGGAAAGCCGTGCCCGGGGGAGCATTCTACTGCGGCAACTTGTGCGACGAAGGCTTCCTGGACAAGGTGTTCAGGGAAAACAAAATTGAGGCGGTAGTGCATTTTGCAGCCTATTCCCTTGTGGGGGAGAGCGTAATGGATCCTCTCAAATATTATAATAATAATGTTATTGGAACGTTAAAGCTAATGACCAAGCTAAAGGAGTATGGGGTAAAGAAAATAGTGTTTTCTTCTACTGCTGCTGTTTACGGGGAACCGGAAAACATCCCCATCCTTGAATCGGACAGGACCATGCCTGCGAATCCCTACGGGGAAACCAAGCTTGCCATTGAGAAAGCGCTTATGTGGGCTGACAAGGCATACGGTATCAAGTACGTATCCCTTAGGTATTTCAACGCGGCGGGCGCACACCCGTCAGGCAGGATAGGGGAGGATCACAACCCAGAAACTCACTTGATACCCCTGGTCTTGATGACTGCCCTGGGAAGAAGGGAAAGCATCAGCATTTTTGGAAATGATTACGATACACCGGACGGAACGTGCATAAGGGACTATATACATGTTACGGACCTGGCAAATGCCCACGTCCTGGCATTGGAATATTTGAGAAACGGGGGAAAAAGCACCGTTTACAACCTGGGCAACGGGCAGGGATTCTCCGTTAGCGAAGTTATTAATATAGCCAGGGAGGTCACGGGAGCCCGAATAAAAGCAATAGTATCTGAAAGAAGACCGGGAGACCCCGCGGTCCTGGTGGCATCTTCAGAGAAAATAAAAAGGGAGATGAATTGGCAGCCACGCTATAATGATTTGCATACGATCATCGAGACTGCGTGGAACTGGCACAGGACCCATCCCGGCGGATACAATGAGTAGTAAAGCGGGAAAAATGGGCCTCCAGCATGGCACAAAGCGCATGATATATGGGAAGATGCAGTTCCTGCACTTCGTGGGTGCTTGATGCAGGTGCAATTATTGTCACATCGCAGATATCCTTCATCTTGCCCCCGTCTTTCCCGGTCAAGCCAATTGTTTTAAGGCCGAACACCCTTGCTATTTTCAAAGCGTTAATAACATTTTTTGAATTACCCGATGTGCTTATTCCCAGCAGCACATCTCCTTCTTTTCCGTACCCGTAAACCTGCTGGGCGAATAACATGTCGGGATTGACGTCGTTGGTATACGCGGTGGACAGGGAAATCAGGCTTACGAGGGAAATGGCCGGCAAAGCCTTTTGCAGGTACCGTGACAAGTACTCCCACTCGTCCGGGAAATAAGCTTTTATCTTTTGAGACTCTACTTCTTCCAGGGGGCGTTCCAGGAGGAAGCTTTTCATGAGCTCGCCCACAATATGCTCACAGTCAGCTGCGCTGCCACCGTTGCCGCATAAAAGGAGTTTGCCGCCCGAAGCAAAGCAGTCCCTTATAATCACAAAGGAATCCCAGATATCTGACTTGCAAGCTTCAAGATTGCCGTACTTGTCCAAAAGGTCTTCAAGTATTTTTTCGGGCAAATACTTATAATTATTATACTTATTTTCATTACTAATATGTTTTTCATTACTCATAAAAGTCACATCCCAATTGTTAATTTTTTATACTTGGTTTTATTTTTTATACTCGTTTTTTATGCTTTATTCCTGTACTTAATTTTTTTCTTGGTTTTTTATACATGCTTTCATTTTTAAATCTTGTACTTAACTTTTATACTTGATTTTTGTACATGTTTTCATAATTAAATTTTGCATTTAACTTTCACAACTGGTTTTTACAAATTTAATCATACTCTATTTTTTACACTTTACATCCGCACTGCATTTTATATACCCAATATACCCATGTTATGCACTTATATCACGGTTATTTCTGCATGATTGACTTTAAGCGGTTATCCCAGTGCAACGGCAAGGGAAGCATAGTCCCCGATTTTGTCGCCCAGCAGTGCGGAAACAATTTTGCATACTTCCCTCGATAATGCAAGGCTTTCTCTTTTTATGACCTCCTGCGCCCAGGGCCACAGCAAATCCCTGCTCCTGCTGAATATGCTTCCGATTACGATAATCTCTGGATTTAAAATATCAATAAGGATGGAAAGGCCCATGCCAAGGTAACGGCCGCACTCCTTGTAGATTTCAATTGCCAGCTCGTCACCCTGCTTGGCTGCATCGGCTATGATTTTTGCATCCAAGCTGCCCAGCTCCTCGATACCCTTGCAAAAGGAGACACTTTTACCTGCCTGCAGTGCTTCAAGGGTCCTTACCCGCGCCAGTTGGGCTATGCCTCCTCCGCTGCAGAACCCCTCGAAGGAACCTGCCTTGCCATATCCTACGGGGCCGTGCTTTTCGAGCCTTACATGCCCCACCTCTCCTGCCATCCCGTTTGCACCTTCGTAAAGCTGCCCGTTGATGATGAGTCCCGCTCCCATTCCTGTTCCAAAGGTAAGGAATATTACATTTTCGTATCCCCTGGACGCGCCAAATCTCCATTCGGCAAGGGCACATGCGTTGGCATCATTTTGGAGCCTTGCCTTTATTCCAAGCCGCTTTTCAATCATGTCCGTTATCTCGATGTTATCCCATCCGTATAAATTCGGCGGAGACATTATAATCCCCTTCTTGCTGTCAAGGGGGCCCCCGCAGCTTATTCCTATTGCCTTGAATTTGCGGGTGCCTGTTTCATACTTTTGCATCATAAGGGAAAGGTCTTCCATTATGCGGTTTATCGCATGTCCAGGTCCTCTACGTGTTTCCGTCGGGAAAACCCTTTTATCGATTATTTCAACGTTAAAAGCGCTATTAATTTTGCATGGTGCATCGTTAACAGCATTTCCACGGGCAGCCCCGGCAGTCTTGCCAATAGCATCACTTGCAGTATTGCCGGTATTACTGTTACTGCTAGCATTACCGGTGGTATCGTCAATCGAGCCGGAATACACCCGGCCGGCAATTACCGCGCACTTGGTGCCACCTATATCCACTCCTAATATCATGTTTTCCAATTATCACTCCCACCTTCTTGCAGTCCTTTTTTACTGGCACTTCATTGGCACTTTTTTGTTGAGCCAAGCTTTTCAAGCTGCTTATGCATAAAATGCTTCAAGCAGCTTCTACATAAAACATAAAATGTTTTCAGGCACTTTCAATTTATAATATACCAAGCTTTCGAGTACCATAACGGCAATTTTCACTTCTATTTTTTACAAATATGTTTTTTGTAAAAGCCATGCATTTTACAATGTAAATGCCATGTATTTTGCGCAGGCGCTTTACAAAGCCATGTATTTTGCATAAGCACTTCGCATAGGCATATTTTGCACAGGGGTAATTTTATCTGTACAGCTATAATTATATGATATGGGTCTTGTAACTCTTTGTCAATTTGCTAAAAGCAAAAAAACAGCCTTTGGAATTTATAAAAGATATGCCTGTTTTTGCAAAAACCAAGATAAGCATCCTTACTTTTTTTACATTTTTATAAGAATTCTTATAAAGATCAATTTAATGGTTGTATTAATGGTTGTACATTTTCCTGTTTTACAGTTTTGAAAATATAGCATTTGTATGATATACTAAGTGATATAAATATGGAATAGATGCAGAACAGGTGTAAAACAAATACAGGATGAGTGTTAAATAACAAATTAATTAATTAATCAGCAAGCCTGTTAATTAATCTACTAACCTGTAAATAAGATGAAAAAGAGGGGAAGTGTGATAAATGGCGAAAAAATACAGCCTGGGAGTGGACTTTGGAACTCAATCAGGCAGAGCTGTGCTGGTGGAGGTTGGTACAGGAAACATTGTTGCTACTGCTGTAAAAGATTATACCCATGGAGTAATGGATGAATACTTGCCTGACGGGAAAACAAAACTTTCGCATGATTGGGCATTGCAGCACCCCGGGGATTACATTGAAGTACTTGAAGAAGTTATACCTTTCGTGCTAAGGGAATCAGGCATTGACCCTGCAAATGTTATAGGCATGTCAATTGATTTTACGGCATGTACCATGCTTCCGGTTGACAAGGAAGGCACTCCTCTTTGCTTTAAGGAGGAATTCGTACATAATCCCCATGGTTACGTGAAGTTGTGGAAACACCATGCTGCACAGCCACAGGCAAATAGGTTGAATGAAATAGCGGCGAAAAGAGGCGAAAGGTTCCTGGAGAGGTACGGGGGCAAGATATCCTCGGAATGGTTGATTCCTAAAATAATGCAGGTATTGGAAGAAGCGCCGGAGGTTTTCAATGCGGCTGATAAATTCATTGAGGCAGCGGATTGGATTTCGTTCCTGTTGACAGGCAATGAAAGGCGGAATAGCTGTACGGCAGGTTACAAGGCCCTGTGGAGTAAAAGGGAAGGCTACCCTTCAAAGGATTTCTTCAAGGCCCTTGACCCAAGGCTTGAAAACCTGGTTGACGAGAAATTAAGCAGGGATATTTATCCCCAGGGGGCAAAAGCGGGAGAGTTGACCGGGCGGATGGCAAAGCTTACAGGATTGCTGCCCGGGACGGCAGTTGCCGTGTCCAATGTTGATGCCCATGTTGCCATGCCTGCCGTGGGAATCGTAGAGCCGGGGAAAATGCTGATGATCATGGGGACATCCACGTGCCACATGGTCCTGGGAACGGAGGAAAAGATGGTTCCGGGCATATGCGGTGTTGTTGAAGACGGCATAATCCCGGGATATATGGGGTATGAAGCAGGACAATCATGCGTGGGTGACCACTTTGAATGGTTTATAAACAATTGTGTTCCCGAATCTTACATGAATGAAGCCAGGGAAAGGGGAATAAATATTCACAAGCTGCTAAGGGAGAAGGCCATGAAGTTCAAACCGGGAGAAAGCGGCCTCCTGGCCCTCGACTGGTGGAACGGGAACAGGTCTGTCCTGGTGGATGCAGATCTTACGGGTTTAATTATCGGGTGCACCCTTGCAACAAGGACCGAAGAAATATACAGGGCGCTGATAGAGGCTACCGCCTACGGCACCAATATGATTATTGAAAATTTTGAAAAGCACGGGATCACAATAAATGAACTGTATGCATGCGGGGGAATTGCCGAGAAGGATGAGTTCATGATGCAGATTTACGCGGATGTAACAAACAGGGAAATCAGGATATCCGCTTCTCCTCAAACAGTTGCACTAGGTTCCGCCATGTTTGGGGCGGTTGCTGCAGGAAGGGAAAAAGGCGGCTATGACGATATTTTCGAAGCGGCGAAGCATATGGCCAAGGTAAAAGAAGAATATTACAAGCCAAACCCGCAGAACGTGGAAATCTATAAAAAGCTATACGAGGAATACAAGATACTCCACGATTATTTCGGGCGTGGCGCGAACGATGTGATGAAGCGCTTAAAGAAGATAAAGCTGGAGCATTCCTATAAAGAAACAAAATGACCTTTGAAAAAATAGATGCCTGACTGTAAAATTTGAATTGTGCGTTCGTTCTGTAACCACAAATCAAAAATACAGGAGGCATCCAATATGAATTATAC
>JAAZDH010000139.1 GCA_012512865.1 Clostridiaceae bacterium
AGCAAGGGTGTTCCCGCTCAAGGCAGACCATGGGGGGCCGGATGACAATTGCTTGATATATTTAATTAATATCGGCGAGAAATATCTTCTGTATGGGCATGACAGCGGCTATTTCCTTGAAGAAACCTGGGAGGCCCTGGAAACGCTGGGAAATTTGAAACTTAACGGCGTAGTGCTTGATTGCACTCACGGAAAGAACCTGGTGCTTTATACCGAACTTGAGAATACAGGGCTTGAAAGGCACCACATGGGGATTTTCTCAAACCTGGAGGTGAGGGAGCGCTTGGTAAGGAAAGGACTTGCGGGCAAGGATACGATATTTGTGATAACGCATTTTTCCCATAACCATGAACCTTTTCATGAGGACATGACCAGGCTTGCGGAGGAAAACGGCTTCATTGCTGCTTACGACGGGATGAGCATTGAAATATAAGCGGAAATGTACAAGCTGAAGCACAAAGGCAAATACCAGGTACATAGAAGTAATGTAGCAGGATGTGGGCAGGGCATTTAATTATAGGCAAAAATGAAACAGACGGGGTGAAAAATTAAAATTTCCTTGCGCTGGCCCGATAAAACTGCTATAATACATTAACAAGTTATGCAAGATGCATTGCAAAATGAGCAGGAACATAATACAAAGTGAATAGATTTAAGTAAAATTTAAATTAAGATTTATATTAAGAAAGCTAATATTGGCAATAAGGCGATGATGGAGACAAGTAGGCAATGAAGAAGCTTTATCCAGAGAGGAGGTACCAAGGCTGCAAGTATCTCTATAAAGCATGTTGCCGAAATTCACTCCGAAGCCGTATCCTGAACTGCGCCTTCCTGGGAAGATAGAAAAGGCGGGTGAATCTTGCCTGGGAAAGGTGCATAGTAGGAGGTACCGGTACCGGCCCGTTAGCGCTGGAGGGGATACATGTCCCTGTAATGAGAGCCCGCAGGTCCAAACGAAACTATAAATAATAATGGAATGCCGGCGGGAATACGGGTGGTAACGCGGAGTAAAACCTTCGTCCCTTGATGGGATGAAGGTTTTTTGCTATAAAGCATCAAAATGCAATCAATAATACGGTCAATAATGTAATATGGTCAATAATAATAATAGTAGAGAAGGAGCTGAAGGGAATGAAAGAATTGGAAAAACAGCTGGATGTTATCAAGGAAAAGGCGAGGGAAGCCATTTCTTCCACATGCTCCATCCAGGAGCTGTCAAACGTAAGGGTGCAATTCCTTGGAAAAAAAGGGGAGCTTACACCTGTTCTAAGGGGAATGGGACAATTACCACCTGAAGAACGGCCTGCCATAGGCCGGCTCGTAAACGAGGTCAGGGTTTTTATTGAAGAACTTATAAATCAGGCTGAAAGTGACGTCAGGAAGAAAGAAAGAGCATTAAAGCTGGAACAGGAAACGATTGACGTGACCATCCCGGGAAAAAGGATAGGGCTGGGGAGCAAGCATCCCTTGAGCATTGTGATGGATGAAATAAAAGATGTTTTTATAGGCATGGGATATGAAATTGCAGAGGGACCTGAGGTGGAGCTGGACTATTATAATTTCGAGGCCCTGAATACCCCTGAAGGGCATCCGGCAAGGGATATACAGGATACGTTCTATATTACCGGCAAAATACTGTTAAGAACGCAAACATCGCCCGTACAGGTAAGGGTGATGGAAAAACAAAAACCCCCCGTGAAAATTATTTGCCCGGGAAGGGTGTACCGTTCGGATGCCGTGGACGCGACCCACTCTCCCATATTCCACCAGGTTGAAGGCCTCGTGGTTGACAGGGGGGTGACCATGGGGGATTTGATAGGCACGCTCCAGGTATTTGCCCGCAACCTTTTCGGAGAGAATACGAACATTAGGTTAAGGCCCCATTACTTCCCCTTCACCGAACCCAGCGCCGAGGTGGATGTATCCTGCTGGACTTGCGGCGGTGCAGGCTGCAGGATGTGCAAAAACAGCGGCTGGATTGAAAT
>JAAZDH010000140.1 GCA_012512865.1 Clostridiaceae bacterium
CAGAGCTAGTAGAATGTGATGGGGCAAGTGAGTGTCAATATGCAAAAAAAAGTTATATTAAAAGAAATAGAAAAAGAAATAGAGTGTGGAATATACAATCTTGAACCGGCTAGTGCACTTGAATACCTTGATGGTATCAAGGACAAATACGGGGCGGGCATTGAAAAATTGGTAGAAAAGCATAAAAAAAGGCTTGCAGCCCTTGAAGCCGAAAAAAGAAGGTACGAAGAAATAAGCGTATTTGAGCGCGAAGCATACAATAGCGGGGCGAGGTACATAGCAGGAGTGGATGAAGCAGGGCGGGGCCCCTTGGCAGGTCCTGTTGTAGCCGCTGCAGTGATATTGCCGGAAGGAGTTTTCATTAAAAACCTCAAGGATTCAAAAAAGTTATCTCCTGCCCAAAGGGATGTTCTTTACGAGGAGATAATTAAAAAAGCTGTTTCTTATGGCATAGGAATCGTTGATGAAAAATGCATCGATGAAATCAACATTTTAAAGGCCACAAAGTTGGCGATGGAAAAAGCAATAAAAAAACTGCTCCCGGCACCCGATATAATATTTATAGATGCAGTTTCTCTTGACAATATCAACATAAAGCAAAAAGCAATAGAAAAAGGTGATAACTTAAGCATTTCCATTGCTGCAGCCTCGATCCTGGCAAAGGTAACCCGGGACAGGATTATCGAGAGCAAGGACAGCTTGTATCCAGTTTATGGTTTTGCCAGGCATAAGGGGTATGGCACGAAAGAGCACATAGAAGCTATAAAAAAATACGGGGCATGCCCGGTTCACAGGATGAGCTTTATTAAAAAATTTTTGTAGAATAAAGCCATAAAACAAGTATCAGGGTTAAAAAATATGAGGAAGGATAAAAGAAAAACACTGGGCAGGTTGGGGGAAAGTATAGCGACGGATTACTTGATAAAAAACGGGTATACTATCCTGGAGAATAATTTTAAGGTACACAGGCTCGGAGAAATTGATATTGTAGCCAAGCAAGGTGAATCTATTTGCTTCATGGAAGTGAAGACTCGAACAGGGGATAGTTTCGGCATTCCCTCGGAAGCCGTCATTAAGCAAAAACAAGAAAAAATAAAAAGGCTTGCACAAGTTTATATTAAGAAAAACAGCTTATTTGAACATGATATAAGGTTTGATGTTGTCGAAATAATCGTGACTTATCCTGCAGCTTGTAAAAACGGTGGAAAGCACGAATATGAAGTTAGGAGCATTAATCTTATTGAAAATGCTTTCTATTGATGAATGATGAATCTAACGATAGATATAAGTTTTCTATCTTGCTTTTGCGTATTTTAATTTAACCGGAGGTAAATCCATGAACAACGGCAGTAGGAAAAATATATATGAAAGCCCTTTTATCAGCAGGTATTCAAGCAAGGAGATGCTTGAGCTGTTTTCTCCTGAAAAGAAATTCAGGATATGGAGGGAATTATGGATTGCCCTTGCAGAAGCGGAAAAGGAACTGGGGCTTGATATTACCGATGAACAGATTGACGAGATGAAAAAGTTCAAGGATGCTATCAACCATGACGTGGCAGAGCAAAAAGAAAGGGAATTCAGGCACGATGTTATGGCCCACGTGCATGCCTATGGCGAGCAATGCCCGAAAGCAAGGGGAATTATTCACCTTGGGGCTACATCATGCTATGTTAGCGATAACGCGGATTTAATTATCATGAGAGAAGGCTTGAAAATAATAGGGACCAAGATAATGGCAATAATAGAGAGGTTGGCTGATTTTGCGGTAAAGTACAAGGATACCCCGACGTTGGGCTTTACGCACCTGCAGCCTGCCCAACCGGTTACGGTTGGGAAAAGGGCATGCTTGTGGATACAAGATTTATTGATAGACATGGAGGACCTGGAATACCTTCTCTCGAATATGAAATTACTAGGTTCAAAGGGGACAACGGGAACACAGGCATCCTTCATGGAACTGTTTGATGGGGATTACGAAAAAGTTAAAAAACTGGATATGCTCGTGGCAAAAAAAATGGGTTTTGACAGCGTATACCCGGTTTCAGGGCAGACCTACACAAGGAAACAGGACAGCAGGATATGCAATCTTTTAAGCGGCATAGCCCAGAGCGCATACAAGTTCAGCAACGATATAAGGCTGCTTCAGCACATGAAAGAAATTGAAGAACCTTTCGAAGAAAAACAAATTGGTTCGTCTGCCATGGCTTACAAGAGAAACCCGATGAGATGCGAAAGGATATCCGCCCTGTCAAGGTATGTAATTGTAAATGCTTTAAACCCTGCTATTACAGTTTCCGCCCAATGGCTTGAAAGGACGCTGGATGATTCTGCAAACAGGAGAATAAGTATATCGGAAGGTTTTTTGGCGGTGGATGCCGTATTAAACCTTTATTATAACGTGGCATCCGGATTGGTAGTTTACCCAAGGGTTATAGAAAAACACCTGGCAGATGAACTACCTTTCATGGCCTCGGAAAATATATTGATGGAAGCTGTAAAAAGGGGAAAAGACAGGCAGGAAATGCATGAAAAAATAAGGATGCATTCAATGGAGGCAGCTAAAAAAGTCAAGCTGGAAGGCAAACCCAACGATTTCCTGGACAGGGTATTGAAGGATGAGGCTTTTGGCTTTTCAAGGGAGGAGCTGGAATGCATTATTTCATGCGAAAAATTTGTCGGATGTGCGCCAAGGCAGGTGGAAGACTTTATTGAATACCATGTGAAGCCCTTGTTTTCATCGCGGAAAAACAGTATTAAATGTAATGGCGATGTTCAGGACGATGAAAACAAAAATCCGCAAGAAAGTATAAATTTTGACGTTAAAGTATAATAAACGTCAAGGAACAAGTCAAAAAAAGCTGGTTACATGGTTGAACATGTAATTATAATATTGTAAAATAATTATTATAGTTCTGACTCCTGGTTGGCAGCCAATATTTGTATTTTTGACAGTTTATTGTTTTGATGTAATAACGTTGAATAAGGATAACCTTGAGATTTATTTAATCCAAGCACGATTTGCTATAATATATGATTTGATATGATCCAATTATTGATGCAATACAACTAAAAATGTCGCAGTAAACTGGTAAAATTGATTTAATATTCTAGTGGTATTATAAATGTATAGTACGGTGGGGAGGTATTTTTATTGATTAACAAATATAGTAATGTGCCTCTTTATTGCCAGTTGAAATCCATTATAATCAGGAAAATCGAGTCAGGGGAATACAAGGAAGATGAAAAAATACCATCCGAGGTAGAATTATGCAAGGAGTATAATATTAGCCGCCCCACCGTTAGGCAGGCCATATCAGAACTTACAAATAATGGTTATCTTTACAAGGCAAGGGGAAAGGGGACTTTTGTTGCAAAAACCAAGAAAAGGATAGATATCAAGGACTATTCAGGTTTTACTCCTTCTATACTTGATTGCCAGGCACCGGAAAAAAGGGCTGTATTAAATACAAGGGTTATAAAATGCTCGGAAATTGACAAGCTGTGCAGTGTTTTTAACATAAACCCCAGCCAGCAACAGAAGCATGAATTTGCCGAGGCTTTATACCAGGTAAAAAACGGGAGCGAAGTTTATTCAATTAACGTTTCATACATACCGTTGGATTTGTTCCCGGACATAATAAGCAACATTTTGGCAGGAAATGCCTCCCACGAGATTTTAAAGGGGAAATACCCGCTGGTTCCTGAAAAAACAAGGAGTACACTGTAGGTTATATACAGTACCCAGGAAGACACTACGTACTTGCAGATCCAAACCGGGCAACCCCTGATTAAAATTGAAAACATGATTTTTTCAAAGAACGGGAAACTGGTTGAATATGTGATAACAAAATACAGGGCCGATAAATGCAGGTTCATTTTTGAAAACTTAAGGTGATATTAAAATAAAGTTATATTAAATAAAGTAAAAATAAAGTAAGATTAAGTAAAGTATGATTAAACAAAGTATGATAAAGTATGATTAAACAAAGTATAGATTATAATTAAAATTTATACCGGTAATATTTAAATGAATAATATTGATAATTGATATTGTTGAATTAGAAAGTGAACCAGGATGGTCGAAATTAAAAACAAGTTTTCAGATGGATTAGGGGATGAAATATCAAAAAAAATTTTTAGTGATTATACAAAATAAAAATTTTGTATAATCGGGAGGGGTAAAAATAGGAGAAAATGCAAATGAACAATTTATACAATGATGCTCCGATTATTGTGAGAGATTTTTTGAATTACATGGAGACCATTAAAGGAAAATCAAAAAGCACTGTTAAAGAATATTTTTATGATTTGCGCTTATTTATTAAATTTATTAAGCAGTATAAAAAACTTGTCCCTCTCAATACTGATTTTGAAAAAATAATTATTTCAGATGTGAGCATTGTTTTTTTTAAATCCGTAACTTTAAGCGATTTGTACGAGTTTATGTCCTTTTTAAGCCGTGACCGCAATAACAGTGCCAGCTCCAGGGCTCGCAAGGTCGCCAGCATAAAATCTTTTTTCAATTATCTTGCCAATAAGGTTAAATTGCTGGATTACAACCCTGCATCCGAACTTGAATCACCGAAGATTTTAAAGCGTTTGCCAAGGTACTTGAACATCGAAGAAAGCAAGCAGCTTTTAAATATTATTGACGGCAAGCACCGTGAACGGGATTATGCGATAATCACACTTTTTTTAAACTGCGGCCTGAGGCTCTCAGAATTGGTAAATATTGACATCAACAGGGTTAAAAACGATACCATAACAGTAATTGGCAAAGGAAACAAGGAGCGTACAGTTTATCTAAACGAAGCTTGTATTAGCGCCATAAACGATTATCTCAAGGTAAGGCCCGTTGACGGGGTCAAGGATAAAAATGCCCTTTTTTTGAGCGAAAGAAAGCAAAGAATAAGCAATAAGACGGTTCAGCACATTGTAAAAAAATATATCTCTCTTGCCGGGCTGGACCCTGAAAGGTATTCCACCCACAAGTTAAGGCATACCGCCGCAACCCTCATGTACAAGTACGGAAAGGTTGACATACGCGCCTTGCAGCAAATACTCGGCCATGAAAGCATTTCCACCACCGAAATATATACCCATGTTGACAACGTACAGCTGAGGAA
>JAAZDH010000141.1 GCA_012512865.1 Clostridiaceae bacterium
CATATATTGTGTATATTTTATTATAAATATTTTTTACGTTTCACTTGTATAATTTTCCATTTTACTTGTATATTTTTCCATTTCGCTTGTATAATTTTTACCAACTAGTCCGATTTAATTAATTCAATCTTAATTGTTCAGTTTAATTAGATTAATTTAATTTGCTCAATTATAAAAACTTCGACTTTAGAAACATTAAAGAAGCTTTTACATCCTCGTCCATTTTGGTCTCATCAGCATTACCGCTTAAATCCCGCCATACTTTTATATCATGTCCCACCCGGCCTCCATCAAGAACAAAGGGCTCCATGACAACACCTGCATTGTACTTGATGTCCTTCAATGCCCGGCCAATCTCATCCCATGGTAAATGCCCCTTGCCCGGCACCTTACGATTCCCCTCACCGACATGAAGGTGTCCGAGGTAGTCACCGGCATGACGGATTGCATCCCCTATATTATCTTCTTCAATGTTCATGTGAAAAGTATCAAGCAAAATCTTGCAGTTACTGCTGCCAACATCTTTGCAAAATCTCACGGCTTCCTCGCTCGTATTCATGATAAATGTTTCGAACCTGTTAACAGCTTCAAGGCAATAGGTTATTCCCAGGTTCTCCGCCGTTTTCATAAGCTCCCTGATGCTCGCAACGCCCCGTTCCCAGTTGGCCGCCTTGTCCGTGTCTGTAAAATCGCAGGGCCAGTATGAATATAATACACCAACCAGGACCCTCGAGTCAACAAGGTCCATCGCCCTCATGATATCGGTTTGAAATTGTATGCCTGCCTTGCGTACAGCCGGGTCCGCGGAAGCAACATCCTTTTCCTTGGGTGGACCCAGGTTAGATGATATGGTAAGCCCCAAATCTTTTGTTACGGCTTTAAATTCAAGCAACTCCTGCCTGCTCATATTCAGCAGTTGCCCTGGGCTGATCTCCAGCATGTCAAAGCCAAGTTCACGTACTTTTCTTGCATATTTTAAATAATCTCCCTTCCATTCATGGGTCCAATAAGCGAAAAATACTCCAAATTTCATTTTCGATATCTCCTTTCCATTCCAAGCTTGTAGTTATCTTTCCTGGCTAAATTTATAATCCCCTTCCGCAGCCAAACTTATAAGATACTTTCGTTCTTATGCCTGCCCCATGAGGATTTTTCGCATCAGCCTGCTTGATTCGACTGCATTTTTCTTCACCAGCACGGTCTCGATCTCTTCCATGTCCGCCTTGTCCATGAGGGATTCAAAGTAATCAAACCACTTGGCGCTTTCAGCCACGGCATCCCTTGAATCCTCGCGGTAGGGAAACTGGTCAAAGGTAATATACCCTTCATAATTTGTGCGGCGCAACCAGTAAATAAATTCCAAGTAATTTATGGTATGGACACTACCGCAAATCATGTCATCGTCCCATAAGCTGTAGTTATCATTCATATGAATGTGCATAAGGCGGTCACCATATATTTTGCATAATGCAACTGTCTCCCCCGGTGTTTCATACCCGAACACGGCATGTCCAAAGTCTATTACCACGCCCAGGTTTTTTGCCCCGATCTTCTCGATCATGAGGAGAGTGGTGCCTATTGAGCTTATATAGCTGTGGGTCCTGGGTTCCTTCAGCTTGTATTCCAGCGTAATGTTAATATCCTTGCGGTACTCGCAGCAGGCTGCGATTCCCTCGGCAAAAAGCTCCCGTTCCTTGATGTAGTCGGCCTGGAACATGTAATCATAGCCATCCTGGCCGGGCCATATGGTAAATATCCCGGTTCCCACTTCGGCTGCAAAATCTATACCGCTTTTTGCATCTTCAAGGGTTTTCCTGCGAACCCCGGGGTCCAGGGAAGAAAATGAACCCTGGGAAAATATCCTGTCAGCCGTGGTATCCATGCATACCGAGGCAACTTTAAGGCCTGTTCTTTTCAGGTTTTTCACGATTTCATCCTTTTTGTCGATTACATCCGGCGTCAGTGCAATATCAACCGCACTTAACAAAGGAATGCTTTTCACCCTGTCAAACAAATCTTCGATTTCATAGCGCTTGTCTGAATAACCTGCACAGTACCTGTCTGAAAAAGTCCCTACATGTGCAAGAAATACGGAGTATTTTCTTTTCATGGTAATTCCCCCCCGGTATTGTTGTTTAGGTAGCTTTGTTTAAGTAGTACCGTTTATGTAGTGTCATTTATTTAATTATGTCCTCCGCTTCCATTAACTTGCGGACATTCGCAATGCTTATATCGCCTTCCATGGGGCCGAAGGCTGCCGTGCACAGGGATGCTGCCGCCGTTGCCAGCTTGGCGCATTCCACCAGGGGCTTGTTTTCCAGGAGACCGCATAAAAACCCTGCATCAAAACAATCCCCGGCTCCCGTCGGGTCAACAGGTTTAACTGTATACACCCCCAGGTTGAAGCTTTCGTTTCTTGTATAAATATTACAGCCCTTTTTACCTTTTTTCAGGGCAATAATTTCCATGGCTGCATATTTATTAAATATTCTATCTACTGCAGCTTCCACGGTTGTCTCTCCAGTAATTAAGAGTAGTTCTTCCACACCGGGCAATAATACGGAGCATTCCGCCATAACAGGTTCTATGACAGCACTGAGATTCCTGTTCTTTAAAAGCTCCTTCCTGATATTGGGGTCAAAAGATACCCTTGCCCCTTTTGATACAAATTCTCCCATTGTAGTTATTATCTCTTTATAAAACTTGTCGTTGGCAAATAAAGAGCAACCCATCAAATGAAAGAACTTTGGCTGCTCTATTTCAGGTATACTAGGAGAGCTTGCCATTACTGCCGCCGAATTATCAATATGAAATATAAATTTCCTTGAGCCGTCTTCAAAATATGTAACAAAAGCAACTCCCGTGGAGACGCCTGGAATGGATTTCACATACCTGCAATCAACGCCATCTTTTGCAAGCCTGTCCAGTAAGCATTTGCCAAAATCATCTTCTCCCACGGACCCGATAATACTCGCCGAATGGTTAAGCCTTGCCGCCGTATCGATAAATATGGCCGGGGCACCGCTGGGATAAGGCCCGAGGAATTCGCCCGGCACGGAAAGTTCCATCCCGGCCCTGGGTCTCATTATTTCAACAAGGATTTCCCCCATTGTCCATATTTCGCTCATGTTAATTCACCCCCGGGAAGAGTTGTTGTTGCAATTATTCCAAATCGATTATTATGATTTGCTTTAAAATTCTTATTGTCATCTTTACTATTATTGTTATCTTTATCTTAAAAAAGGGAAAATTTACCTTGGGTAAATTATTCATCCCCTTGGCAAATACTATATACTAAAAATTCATGAATATGGTTCATTTTTTTATGGAGTATGTTTAGAATTTTTGGATTTCAACATGCCCTGATTATAGCGGCATTTGAACGCCACTATATTTGCATACCACTATATTTGCATACAACTATCAACCTTTCACCCTCTATTAGCGTTTTCATACCTATTGGCGTTTTCACACCGCCGTTAGCATTTTCTTTTATACAGTTCTATTAAAGCTTCATTCCCTATTGGCTATTGGCATTTTCATTCACTATTGTATTTTCACGCTGTTATTAGCATTTTCACGCCGCTTGCCATGAAGTATATAGAGAAACCTATAACAAATATACCTAAAAATATGATAAGCCAACGATATGCATTATTGCTAATGAGCTCCCTTCCCCTTGATAACGTTATGGAAACCGTTGAATACCATGTCAAGTCAGACAGGATATGTCCCAGGAAGAAGAACAAGACCCCCAAATATCCCAGGGTATAAGCCCATCGTACCGATTCTACCCCCGTAGTGGCCCACCACATGATAAAATACGGGTTGGTGGCGCTTACAAGTATCCCTACTAGCACGAGGTTTTTCAAGCCCTTCCCTATACCTGCCTTGTTATCCTGGTTTTCCAAGTATACCGTCTTTTTTATGCCCGACTTCAGCATACCATAGCCCATATTGGCAAGAAAGGCGCCTCCGAGCAACCCTATCAATCCAGCAACCTTGGGATTGGTAAAGAAATCCTTCAACCCGAATACCATTATAATTATAAGAGTAAATTCCAGTATTCCATGCCCAAGTACCAGCAAGGGGCCCGCTTTCCAACCCCTTTTAAGGCTGCCATCAATTGTAACCCCCAACAATGGTCCAGGCATCATTGCTCCTGAAAAACCTATTAAAAAAGCACTTATAAAAATACCCCACAATGCCATGTCTATTCCTGCATTTCCTTCAAGATTACCAGTAACAGAAAAACTGTTACTTTACCATTATCTTCATCTTACAATTTTATCTTACAATCATGCCCTCTTTCAGCTTTTTGGCCACTTCTTCCCCTTTTATCGCGCGCACAATTTCCAGGGCGAAATATATGGCCGTTCCGGGCCCCCTTGAAGTTATTACGTTGCCTGAAACCTCAACAGGGTTTTCACTGGTTTTTGCACCGGACAGGTACTTTTCAAACCCGGGATAGCAGGTCGCAGTCTTCCCTCCAAGCAGCCCGAGCTTCCCCAGTACGCTGGGCGCAGCGCAAATTGCAGCCAGCCATTTACCCTTGTCATTAAACTCAATTATTTTGCCCCTTAGCCCTTCATGCTTCTCCAGGTTTACCGTACCCGGCATCCCTCCAGGAAGTACTATCATGCCTGCCCTGGAATAGTCGGCATCTTCAAACAGCAGGTCGGTAACAACTTTAACCTGGTGCGACCCGGCCACTTCCTTTTTACCCGTTACAGACACGGTCTGGACATCAATCCCTGCCCGTCTTAAAACATCAACAACCGTCAAAGCCTCAATCTCTTCAAATCCTTCCGCCAAATGCACATATACATTCATAACCATCACTCCGTTTTCACTAAAATCTTCTATTAATTATGTAAAATTTTCTATTATTTAAACCACTAAAACTTATAGCTTCCACACATTTGTTTCCCACACATTGAAGCTATTTATGGCTTTTAGCCCTGTAGATTGTTCAATTAGTTTACTATTCGCCAATCCTTCATTGAATATTTTTAAAGCTTTTAAACCCCGGCGAAGCAATTTGTTATTTTATTTACATTTATTTATAATATGCATATATTTATTTATTATCCTTATATATACTTGTTTCCCATATATACTTTAGCTATTAGCTGCATTTATCATCCTGCATAATACCTGTTGTATTATTATCCTATATAATACCATATCTTATCCTTTAAGGCAAACTTAAGTTTCAAAGGACTATTTGTGGTGGCTTATCAAGTGGGTATGTCAATATTCAATGAAAATGTCGTCTAAAAAGAGATAAATTTATTCAAGGTTATATTTCCCCATTTTTTATCATTTTTTGCTGGTATTATTTTCTTCTCTTGGTCTCTTTTTTCTTCTAATAAAGAAATTACACCAACAATGCAATAATAACGCTATAATTATGATATAATCACTAAGGATTAACCAAACCAGGGAAATAGAATGGTCTCGAATTGTATAATATCTTCGTGCCCGTTAAAAAAGGCTGCATTTATTGCTGTCTTTATTGAGGTAGACGTATAATAAAGCGTTCAACTTCCTCCTTGTTTCCTTGTTTATCATTGTTTATCATTGCAACGAAAGTAATAGTTTATTTCTCCCGTCATATAATAATTTAGCAAGTGAATAATACAGGAGATGGTAAAATGCCTGTTTTACGTTATGATAACGATACAGACGTGGTATTTACGGATGTGGACTATACATATAATATCATGGAAAGGGATGTTCAAATCTTAAGTTCAAGGTACCCGTTCCTGGAAACAAACGTTATCGGGCAAAGCGTCCTTGGCAAAAACATTTATGCCATCAGGCTTGGCAGGGGTCCAAATGAAGTCTTCTACAATGGCGCGCACCATGCCCTGGAATGGATAACCGCATCCCTGCTGATGAAATTTGTCGAGAATTTTTCAAAGGCATACTCTGAAGGAAGTAATATAAGGGGATACAATATTGCAAGCATATGGGAAAGGAGCAGCATATACATAGTACCAATGGTTAATCCCGACGGTGTGGACCTGGTTTTACTAGGTTTGCAGCCGGATAATCCTTTCTACCGTGACCTCCTGGCATGGAATAACACGGGCTTGCCTTTCTCCAAGGTTTGGCAGGCAAATATAAGGGGGGTGGACCTTAATAGGAATTACCCTGCAAGCTGGGAATCAGCAAAGGCACAGGAACCTTCCCTTGGGATACTTGGCCCCGGGCCTACAAGATTTGGAGGCCACAGTCCCCTCTCGGAACCTGAAACCATTGCAATAACCAATTTTACAAGACAGCACAATTTCAAACTGGTTATTGCATATCATGCCCAGGGAAGGGAAATATACTGGCAATACCTGGACCTGGCGCCCCCGCAAGCACTGCAAATTGCAAACACATTTGCAAGGGTTACCGGTTACACGGTATCCGAAACTCCCCCTGAAGCAGCTTTTTCAGGGTACAAGGATTGGTTCATACAGGAATACCGCAGGCCGGGGTATACTTTCGAAGTCGGCCTGGGGAGAAATCCTTTACCTGTAAGCCAATTCGATACAATATACGAAAATAACGAGGAAGCCATGCTGCTGGGAGCACTGATCTAGTGGAAGCATGGCACCTTGATATACTATTTACGAATAATAAAATTATCCTCTAGCAGTACCCAGTTCTGGGGAAATGGATATCCCAAGGCCCAATAGCTTATTCCCCTTAAATTATACTCCTTGACCGTATCAAACCTGGCCTGGGCGCTTCGTGCATCCTCGAACCAAACCTCGTGTGCCCGTCCCCTTTCATCCGTGTACCGGAAAAAGGGTGACTGGCTCACTGTATCATATTGTATGGCAGCTCCATACCTTATGGCACGGTTAACCGCTTCCTGGACACCGATGGTTTCCGCCTCCTGGCCTTCAACAAACGGTATAAGCCAATCCCGCCCGTATATTTGAAACCCGAAAAAGATTTTGTTCCTTGGAATTACCGAAACAGCGTAATCAAGAACGCGCCTTATCTGGTTCAAGGGCGAAATCGCCTGGGGAGACCCCTTCCTGTAACCCCACTCATAGGTCATTAATATAACGAAGTCAACAATCCTGCCATGGGCAGGGTAATCATGGGCTTCATACAGCAACCCGGTCTGTGTCGCACTTACCTTTGGTGCCAATGCGGTAGAAACAAAATAGCCTTCCGGGTGCAGGCGGTCAACCACGAGCTGCAGGAAACGGTTATAAGCTTCCCGGTCTGCTGGCAACACGTTTTCAAAATCAACATTCAACCCCCTGTATCCCTTGTCTCGCATAACGCCCAGGATATTGTCAATCAGGGTATTTGAAATCTGTGTACTGTTTAATACAACACTGGCAAGGTTTTGCCCCGCGGAAGTTGACGTAAAATTGTTGACTGACATCATTGGAATGGCATTTTGCGCCCTCCCCGCCTGTATCGCCGGGGAATCATCAATACTTTGCAAGCTGCCGTCTTCCCTGATCAAATATGCAAAAGGGCTTAAATAAGTCAAGAGCCTTCCTACTTCATTGATAATTGGCACTGCCTGCTGTCCAAGGAAGTAGATATAACCGTTAACCTCAATAACAGGCCTCTGCCTCCGGGGAATTACCAGGACAGTACCGGGGTAGATTACATTAGGATTAACAATATTATTTGCCTGTATTAAACTTTGCAAGGAAACGCCGTACCTTTGGGCGATTGCCCATAATGATTCACCCGGGCGGACCTGGTGCCTGATAGCAGGTATATATATTACCATACCGGGATATATGCTATTCGGATCTGCTATCTGGTTGTTCTGCATGATAAACCCAACTGTTGTTCCAAAACGCTGTGCAATTGTCCACAGGGTATCCCCTGGCTGGACAGTATAATAGATGTCTTCAGTTGGTATGACAAGGGCAAGGCCGGGTACGATCCTGCCAAGATCAGTAAGACCGTTAATCCGGGCTATCGAAGTAATGGAAACACCATAAAGATTTGCAATCTGCCATAAGCTTTCTCCCGCCCTGACAACATGAATATGCATAAAAATTCCCTTCCACGAATCAAGTTATTATATATACAATATATGAGACATAAGACGGTTCTGTGTATCGCCTGTAATAAGACGAGGTAACTATACTTTTTATGTCCCCATAAAAACTTCAACGACATGTTTCTTTCCGTCATCCTTGAAGAGGGGTACATGATAAAAGCAACCTGTCTCCTTGCCCCGGGATACGCGACGCAATGAACTTGCATCCTTGTCATGGGAGGAGTGTGCAAAAGAGCCTGCTCCCTTGTTCAGCTTGATTTTTTCGCCATCCATGATAATGTATTTCACACCCCTGCATGTTTTCTCCGGGTTCTTAACATGTATTTCATATACGGACGACCCGTATTTATATACTACCGAGTATTCCGGCCAGTCGGAAGGAATGCAAGGGTCAATAACAAGTGATTCCCCCCGCTTCTTTATCCCAAGTATATGCTCGATTCCAACCCTGTACATCCATCCTGCAGCTCCCGTATACCATGTCCATCCCCCCCGCCCGGTGTTTGGCGGTGTTGCATACACGTCAGCCGCCAGCACGTATGGTTCCGTCTTGTACTGTGCGATTTCAATAGGGGTGCGGGAATGGTTTATGGGGTTTATCATCGAAAACAGTTCGTATGCCTTATCCCCTTCCCCCAGCTTTGCAAAGGCAAGCACAACCCATACCGCTGCATGGGTATACTGCCCGCCGTTTTCCCTGACTCCCGGCACATATCCTTTTATATACCCGGGCTCCAGGTCACTCTTGTCAAAGGGAGGTGCAAATAGCTTTATAATTCCCGCATCCCTGTCAACCAGGTGGTTTTCCACGGCATTCAAGGCTTCCCTCGTCCTTTCCGGTTTGCCCAGCCCGGATATAATCGCCCACGATTGGGCAATTGAGTCAATCTTGCACTCACTGTTCCTTGAAGAACCCAAGGGCTTGCCATCATCGAAATATGCCCTTAAGTACCAGCTTCCGTCCCATGCCTTCTCCTCTATTGCCATGACAATTTGGCCAATCAATTCCTTGAAGTGGCCGGCCAATTCCTTATCCCCCACCTTTTCACATATGGGAATGAAGTTCTTCATCGCGGTGCACAAGAACCATCCCAGCCAGACGCTTTCCCCCTTGCCCTTGACGCCCACCATGTTCATGCCGTCATTCCAATCACCCGAGCCCATCAGGGGAAGCCCGTGCTCACCGAACCCGCGATCCAGGGTTTTTTCTATAGCCTTAATGCAATGCCCGTAGACGGAATCTTTCTTTTCCGATACCGCTGGCATGCCGTACCTTTCATTCTCCCCTTCCCCCAGCAATTCATCCTCGATATACGGCACTTCCTCCTTTAAAACATCCCAGTCGGAAGTACAGGACACGTAATCCGCAACAACATACGGAAGCCAGAGCAAATCATCGGAAATCCTGGTGCGTACCCCTTTGCCAGATTCCTTGTGCCACCAGTGCTGCACGTCACCCTCTATAAATTGTCTTGACGAATGCAGCAAAATCTGCTCCCATGTCAATTCCGGCCATGCATATACCAGCGCTGTAACGTCCTGTAATTGGTCCCTGAACCCAACTGCCCCCCCGGACTGGTAAAAAGCAGACCTTGCCCATAGCCGGCAGGATATTGCCTGGTACAGGAGCCAGCCGTTTAAAATAATGTTCATGGCTTCATCCGGCGTGTTAACCTGGATTGTGCCCAACTTGTCCTCCCATAGTTTTTTTACTTTCTTAAGCTCTTCCCTGGCATTCCCCGTATCCGTGTACTTGCCGCACAAGTTTACAACCTCACCCATATCTCTCCCTTGTCCGAGGAGAAATACCAACTCTTTTCTTTCGCCTGGCTCCAGCTCAACGTTAACTTGTATTGCAATGCAAGGTGCAAATCCCATTTCCCCGCTGCATGAGAGCTTGCTTTTATTTGCACTACCAAAGCACACCGGATTTTTTAAACTGCCGTATGCACCGACGAATTCCAGGTAGTCAAATGTATAGGAATCCTTTGGCAGGGAGGATTCAACAAAGGCAAGCCTTCCCGGGAATTCCGCATTAAAAGGGTTTTCTGCGGTAACAATGCCTGTTTCTTTATCCATTCTTGCCCGTACATATTGCATCGTGTCTTTCTCATGTACACCAAGCACAGGGTTGATATAATAGTACATCGACAATTTCTTCCCTTTGCCGGACTCGTTAAATAATGTTACAAGGGAAATTTTCACGGTATCATTGACGGGCATAAATAACAACAATTCCTGCCACAAATCTTCATGCCGGTTTTCAAAGGTAGAATAGCCAAATCCATGCTTGATTACGTACAAGTCCTTATTCCTCGAGGGAGAAGGAGTAATGCTCCAGTATTCCCCTGAATCATTATCTTTTACGTATATTACCTCTCCCTGGCTGTCCGTCACCCAATCATTTGACCATGCTGTCAACCTGTTTTCACGGCTGTTTTCAGCCCAGGTATAACCTCCCCCGGACTCCGACACTATAAACCCGAAATTCCTGTTGGATATGACATTTACCCACGGGGCAGGTGTTGCCTGGTTATTTTTAAGATAAATAATATATTCCCTGCCGTCATTGGAAAATCCGCCCAGACCATTATAAAATTTTAACGGTAATCCGTTGCTATTGGCACTGTTACTGGCATAATTATTTGTACCATTATTTACGCTATTGTTTACATAATTTATCCCGTTATTTATATTATTAACATTGTTATCTATATTATTAATATCGTTACTCATATTATTAATATTGTTATTTATATTATTAATATAGTTACTCGCATTATTAATATTTTTATTCATACTTCCAGTACTGTTGCTCATAGCATTGTTTTCGCCATCAACCATGCCTATGCTTCCGCTTTCCTTTCCCATTCCAATTGTTCCTCCACGGTATGGACATTTCCCCTTAATACAATCCTGGCTGCCGCATATAATAAGGCCAAATCTTCACTTGTCACCTGGTTTTTGTTGATAATGAAAACCCCTCCCCTTTTGCCCAGCAATTCCCTGGCATGGCTTGATGCCACCGCTTCACCTACCATGTCCTGGAGAAGGCGGAAATAACCTCCCTCCTCTTCCGTCACAATAACCAGGTCAACTTCCATATTTTTCATTCCCCAGTACTCATGTCCTTTCAGCATTTTGTTGACCAAGTCCATGTCATCCTTCCTGTATATATGAAGAAGGACTATGGGAATATCGCCGGAAATGCCAAAGGCCCATAAATCACGCTGGCTTTTCCTGTTTGTGGTAATAATGCTTTCGTATTTTTTTCTAAGGGGGCCAGGGATTAATATATGGGAAATCATTTTTAAGTAAAGCTCCACCTCCTCTGCCTTGAATCCCAGGTAACCCGATTCAATCCGGCTGCGTGTCCAGGCCAGTTCAAACGCCCTCTCGATCGATTTTGCCTGGCTGTACTTCTCGGCAATCTCCAAGGCCTCCTTCTTGCTTTCCGCAACTGCCGTAATATATGACAGGCGTACGTTTTTGCCAGGCTCAATTTTAACCCGGCACCTTATACTCATTACCGGGTCAATGACAACACCTGCCGTATTTGCCAGGGGCCTGTCCGCCTCCATTGCCTGCGGGTTTCCAAGGGTCCTGTTTCTTCCCGTGACCTTTGCCCTGTCGGTTTCATATTCAATGTTTCCAATCATCTCCCCTTCAACGATTGCCATGTGTAAGGCAACCAGCCTTTTATCCCTCGGGCTTTTCGGCCTTCTTTCCGCCAGGATGCAATTAAATTGCGGGTTAAATTCCGCTAATACGAATAGCTTGCTGAAAGCCGGGTGGCTCAAATCCTCGCCCTGGTGGGCAAGGGATACTTCCATGTAACTTGTTGTTTCCAAGGTGGATGGTTCGGTATTATAGTTTGATAGATACAAGCGCCTTATCTCCAGGTTTTCCTCCGTCGATACGCATATTTCCATCCTGGTCTCAATATTGCCGTCCTTGCGTACAAATTCGGCCTTGTCAGGTGAAAAAATAACCCTGTACTTTTCAGGTTTTACTTTTAAAGGTTCATAAGCCGCCGACCATAATTTGCCTGCATTCACATCCCTGATATATATATAGCTTCCCCAGGATTCTTTCAAGTTTGCCCTCCATCTTGATACATCAATCTCGTTATATTTACTGTACCCAGAGCCTCCGTCGGTTATCATTACCGAATATTTTCCATTGGATAATATGTGCATATGGGGGAATCCCGAATCCGGGATTCCAAGCCTTCTCACAACCATTCCCCCTTCAATGGCGATTCTCTTAGAGATAAGCGGTTTGATCTTGTAACCCCTTGTAATTATGGCATTGTAGGGCACCCTTTCATGCAGCAGAAGTTCCGCGGCCTTGACCATAGGGTTTTTATGGAATCTTTCCTGCAGTATGTTATTGTTCAAGTAATTGTTTAATGCAAGTAGCCCCATTGCCTGGTGATGGGCCATGAAGGATTTAACAATGGCTCCCTTCTGTCCCGGTGTCAACCTGGAAGGAGTATAGTCCGCCGACTCGTAAAAGCCGTAGCTGCCATATAATCCTTCCTTGATTAGTTTGTGAATATTCTTGACGGTCCCCACCGGGTCAAGGCTCAAGGCAAGCAAGGTGGAATAGGGGGAAATAACCATGTCATTGGCCAGGCCCCGCTTCAAGCCCAATTCCGGGATTCCAAAAGCCTTGTACTGGTGGTTAAGGCTAATATCGAAGGCATAATAAGCTGATTCCGATACACCCCAGGGTATATTTCGTTTCTTCCCGTACCTTTTTTGCAGCTTTACCACGCTTCTGTATGTTTCGTCCATTAACGTGTTTTCATAATTTTTCATGACAATCAGCGGCATCATGTATTCAAACATGGTACCCGTCCAGGATACCAACCCCCTGCAGTCGTCCGAAACCGTAAGCCTCCTGCCCAGCTTGAACCAATGCTTCTTGTCGACTTCTCCCCTTGCAATGGCTAAAAAACTTGTTTGACGGGCCTCGGACGCCAGGAGGTCGTAGTATGCCTTGCTGTACCTGTTTTTCTCGGTATCATACCCGATGTGGAACAGGTGCCTTTTTTTATCATACAGCACGGAAAACTTGATATTGTCAACAAGACTGTTGATGCGTTTAATTACAATGTTGCAGGAATCTATAAATTCCCTTGTTCTTTGTGCCGCAGCTTCCACATCCTTTACAAGCTCCCTTAGCAGTTTTTTTACTTTCTCCCTGTGTTCATTGGAATCATTATCTATCCCGCTGAAATTACCGCCTATTTCATTGGAATCACTATCTATCCCATTAGAATAACCAGCTGCTTCATCTTCATTACCTGCCCTACCTGCCATATACATGTCATCCGCCCCATCCGCCACTTTTTGCATTTCCTTTATAACTTCACCGTACAGCCCGGGTAATTTGACAAGCGGTGCACATCC
>JAAZDH010000142.1 GCA_012512865.1 Clostridiaceae bacterium
GATAAGTTTGCTTTTTATCAATATCCTTGGAACCAAGCTTAAAATCAGGCCTTGGATCCCAATCAGCAAATAATGTGACACCTCTCATTGTTCTCGACATGCCATACTTACCCCCTTATAAATTATTATTTATAAATTTTAAAAACTGCTAATATTTCACAAACGTTTGATATGCAAACGTTTACGACTATATCAATCTTAACAATTACACTATACATCTCCACTTCATGCTCTATTCGTTGCATTACACATTATTGCACATATTATAAAGGTATAAATATTTTTAGATTAGAAAAGAATTAATATTTTCTTATGAAAAATGGTTGGGTAAAAAGGGCTTTCCCGCTCTCAAACAGTACGTGTAATCTAACATAGCTTTCTGTTCCATCGACCTCGTAGTAAAAATAATTATCTCTTGTAAAGCTCTCCTTTAGTAGTTTCCCTTTTTTGCCTATTGCATGGTATATTTTCTTTTCTCTCTCGCTGCTGGCGACCCAAATTCCAATCTTATTTCCCTCCAAGGTTACATCTTCAACATAACCTCCTGTTGAAACCACAAAACTTCCTTTTTTAACAGCATCAACAATGTGCTCCCTTGTGAACTTCTCCGCCTTTACAATATTAAAACTCTTGTTAAATTCCTTCATGTTATGGAAATCATCATTTCCAAATCCCCAGACAATTTTACCCGTGCTCAGCAACCTGTCCCACAGGTCAACTGCAATGTCCATGTAATCATATTCCCCGTCGTACCGTGCCTTGCTGAATATTATAGAAGAGTTAAGTATTTCTATGCCGGTATAACCATGCAATTCCTCCAGGTATTCATTTGGCCAGTAGTTTTCTCTCTGCCAATGCGGGTGTGCCAATATTACAATGGCTCCTTCATTTACTTGTTCATTGATAAAATCCTGAAAATTTGTTTTGGTTACAAGGCACCTTGATTCCCTGTGCCAATTATTTATAACAACAACATGAGGATTTTCCCCTTTACCTTGCTCAAACCCGGGTATTATAATAGCTCTATCCGCAAAATCCATGCATTCCGCTTTATTTTTATCATGCTCAGACATTGTGATAAAATCGTGCCCTGCATCTATCATTGAATTTATACATACTTCCACGCTGAAAACCTCGCTATGGTTGTGAAATGCACCTTTATACCACTTTCCGTTTTTCACGTAAGGATTATCAATAATTAAACCCATTGCATCCATCCCTTTGTTTCCTGTTTTCATAAATTACTGCAGCTGTAAAACCGGTTTGCAAAACCAGTTAAATTAAGCTTAAGACCAGCCTAATTTTCACCCCTTGTTTCCATCCCTGCGCTTCTACGCCATTGTCTCCAGCATTTTGAGTGTTACATTGTATTTAAGTTCTTTACCTTCAACATATCGCAAAAATTCTTCTGTCATGTACAGGCTCATTCTTTCAACTTCACAACCCATGCTGCCTGCTATATGGGATGTCAGGATCACGTTTTCCATTTTCAGAAGCTCGCTGCCAGGAGCAGGAGGTTCAGGATCAGTTACATCCAATATGGCAGTCCTTGTAGGTATTTCTTTTAATGCCTTTATTAGATCCTCCTCTACTACTTGTGCACCCCGCCCCGTGTTTATAAACGTTGCATTTGGAAGCATCCTACTGAAGTGCTCCTTGTTAAGCATCTTTACTGTAGAAGGGAGATTTGCTACGTGATTTGATACCGTCTGGCATTGCGAGAAGATTTCAACAAGTGAACATTTCTTCACACCAAGTTTTTCAGCTTTTTCATCAGGAAGAAATGGGTCAAATACCAGGACCTCTACACTAAACGGTTTCAAAAGTTCTATGACCCTCGTACCTACCATACCTGCCCCAAGTATTCCGACTTTCACATTGTAATTACCGGGAAATGTTTCCGTGTAATCTCTTGCAGAAGCATGATTTCGTTTTGTTTTGACGGAATTCTGGAAAAATCCCTTATTTGCCAACAAGATCAATGCCAGGGTGTATTCGGCAACCGGTATTGCATTTGCTGCCCATGCACTGCATACAATTACACCTCTATCCAGTAACGGCCTCGCAAAGCGTTGAACACTTCCTGCCGCATAAAAAACAGCTTTGAGTTTAGGCAAATACCGCTCAATATCTTGTTTCGATAATACAGGCATACCCCATGTTGAAAATATAACTTCCACGTCCTTGAGGTATTCTTTATGTGTGTCCAAATTATCCCTATTAATCAGTTCTTCATATATTACCGCATGTTTACTAATCCTGGCCATGCTTTCATGGCCATAAACCCTGTCTATTAACCCTTTGTTCAGGTTTTGAGACATGAATGCCGCCTTTATCACGTCGTAAATCCCCCTTGCTCGTTGTATAAATTTGCACATGAATTCATTTATCAATATTAATTTGACGGGTTATATTTTAATACTAAATAATATTTCAAATTGATATCCATTAAAAACAATGCTTAGAATGATACCTCAAATCAATATCTCATAAAAATTTACATCCCGATAAAAAAAGGCTGGGTTAAAAGAGTTTTGCCGCTTTCATATATCACCTGTATTCTTACATAACCTTCATCGCCTCCTGGTTTATATGAAAAAGTGCTTTCTTTTGTTCTGCACATTTTGAGTATTCTTCCTTCGTTTCCGTATGCAATATATACCTTGTTTTCAAATTCATTCTCCACCGTTAGCCTTATGGTGTCATTCTCGACAACAATATCCCTGATCCTGGCTCCAGTAGACACAACAAAGCTTCCTACGACCAGGGCACCTATTATTCTGCCAGGAGTTGCAGGGCTATTTTTTCGCAATTTTACCAGGTTAAATACCGAGTTGAATTCACCCCACTTTAAAAGCCCGTCATTTCCGAATCCCCAGGCTTTTTTACCCCTGCTCAATAAACGATCCCACAGCTCTAATTCATTACCGCCATGGTCATGGCTATATTTATTATTGCCATCACTTCTCTTGTATCCTTCTCTCAAGAGGTTTCCATTTAATACTTCAATACCAAGGTAACCTTCCAGCCCTAATAAAAGGTTTACTCTTTCATCCATGTCTAGGTATGACATCGGCTGCGAAAAGAAAACAATACCTCCTCTTTTTATTTGTTCATTGATTAGCCTTTGCAAATCTTCTTTTCCCGTAACCTTCCAATTTTCACATTTGGAGGAATTTACAACTATAGTGGGAATAAATCCTGTATTTTCAAATCCCGGTATGATACCAATCTTTTCCTGGAATTCGCAGGTGTTAAAATTTTTATCCGGGACATAAACCTCGTTGTTACCTGTCAATGAAATACAGTTGTATTCAGCCTTGACATATTCCCTGACAATTGAAGCAACGAAATACCCCGTTTCTTCACGAACAGGAGCGGGATGTACATGCAGGTTCACCTTGAACCACAGGCCGTCTCTAAAATATGGACTAATAATTTTCATCTTAATTGTTTTACCTCCGCCAGCAAATTCTTTATTCTTTCTTATCCTTTTAATGAGCCAACTATAATACCTTTTACAAAATGTTTCTGAAGTAATGGATATAAAAGGATTATAGGTCCCGTGGCAATTATAATAATTGCCAGTTTTACCGCTGCGGGCGTAGGCGCTTCATCTTCCGAATACCCGGAATAGGCGCTGTAACCCGTGTCAGACATTATTTGAGCAGTTTGCATAATTTGCCGTAATACTACCTGGATAGGCCATTTTTTATGATCGTTCAGGTATATCAACGGGGCAAAAAATGAATTCCAGTTTCCAACAGCGATAAAGAGCGTGAAAGTTGCAATTACAGGCACTGACAGGGGTAGAATTATTTTAATAAGAATATAAATGTCATTTGCACCATCAAGCAAAGCCGATTCCTCGATTTCTTTAGGAATATTGCTGAAAAAATTTCTAAAGTATATTATATTGGAAATGCCTACGGCCTGCGGGATAAATAATGCCCAGTACGTATTCACCAACCCCAGTGCCCTCACCAACAGATAGGTAGGAATCAAGCCCCCGCTGGTAAACATTGCAATTATTATCATCCAGGTAATAAAATTTCTGCCCACCAGGTCTTTATGCGCAAGCGGATAGGCCATGCTGATAGGTCCTGCCAATTCAAACATTGTCCCAAATACGGTCAAAATCAAGGATGATTTTAAAGCCGTAAGAATCGGGCCTACGGTGAAGGCAAACCTGTAATTTTCCAATGTAAATTTCTTGGGTATTAATATTAGTTCCTTTCCCGTAATAAGGTGGCCTGCAGTAAATGAGCCGCTTAGTACATGGATAAAAGGTATTGCACATGACAAAGCGTATAAAGTTAAAACTGCTACGTTAAAGATGTCAAATGCCCGTTCGCCTATTGATTTTTTATATACCATCATATAAAAACAAGCACTCCTTCTCCAGTATTATTAAAATAGGCCCTCTCCTCTTACTTTTTTAGCCAATGAATGGGATAAGCCTACCATTGTAGCTCCTACAACCATTTTAAACAACCCTACCGCGGTTGTATAACTGAATAACCCTTGCTGTATTCCATTACGGTATATATATGTATCAAAAACATCGCCTACATTCCTTGTAGGCGGTGTCATCATCAATATCAATTGTGTATGACCGACGCTTAATATACTCCCTAACCGGAGAATTAGTACTATCACGATAAGCCTGCTTACGGATGGAATGGTAATATACCTTGCCTGTTGCCACCTGGTAGCTCCATCTATAATCGCTGATTCATACAATTCAACTGATATGCCGGTAATAGCAGCTAAAAATATTATTGTTCCCCATCCTGCTTCTTTCCATATTTGCTGACCAACTATCAAGCCCCTGAAATATTTCGGGTTCATCAATATGTTTATTTTCCCCGCGCCGATGGATTCAAAAAAGCTTGGTATTATTCCCCCTGCGGGGGTTAAAAATACATAGGTTATACTCATTATTACAACCCATGATAAAAAATGTGGAATATATATTATTGTTTGAATTGTCCTCTTGAAGTAAATGTTCCTAAGTTCATTCAACAATAACGCCAGGATAATAGGTATAGGAAATTAAAATATCAAGCTGTAAGCAAAAAATACTAATGAATTTCTCAACAATAAATAAAACGAAGAAATACTGAAAAACCTGTAAAAATGTTTTAGTCCAACCCACGGGCTACCAAAAAAGCCTAGATAAGGATTGTAATCTTTAAAAGCCAAGGCCAGCCCCCACACAGGTATATATTCAAAAATAATTATATGTATTATCCCGGGTATCATAAGTATATACAACCATGGACGTCTTAAAATTCGGCCTATGCTTTTTTTATACCTTATACGCCTTAAAGTAAAATTTAAAGTAAAATTTTTATAGCCGGCTGATTTCATAGTAGTATTACCTCCCATAGCGCATAGATATTATGCGCCCATTTGCCGATGATAATATATGCGGTAATGCTTGTAATTGAATTATTACAACTTCAATCACTTAATATTATTTTTCACTCTAATATTTCTTCATTAATATTTAGCTCTAATAATATCTTCAATAATAATAATATTATATAAATATAATATCAAGTTTAGCAGGAATAAACAACATTTTGCACATGCACTGCTGTTTATTCCTGCCATATGTTTATTCCTGCCATAATTTATTAATAAATTCCCAAAGTCTTTGCTACATAATTGCATTCATTATATGTCACACGTTTCTAATTGGCACGGTTTTATTTCTATTTTGCTTGTTCCGCATATTCCTTTGCGAACTCAGCTAATACCTCGTTTCCGCCTTCCTTGCGCCATTGCTCGCAGAACGCTTTCCACCCGGCTTCGTCGATTTCTCCCATTACGAAATTTATCTTGGCATCTTTTCTCATCTGGTCCAGATCGCCGCCTTTTTCAAGGTATGTCTGGGAAGTTAAAGGAAATGCGGGGTTACCAACGGCATTTTTCTCGTTTTCTTCCAGGTACGCTTTCATTCTCAAATCAGCTTCATCCTGCTTTACCTCTATATTAAGCTTTGCCTTCTTTCCCATTTCCAGCAAATTTAGCTTGCCGTTGTCAATTGAAACATTTTTCCTTACGATGTAACCTCCCTCGATCACATAATCAACATCCTTTATTCCATAATTGATTAAAGTGATTACTTCCTGGTCCGTCATCATCTTGTCAAATACGGCCAAAATCTCTTCCAGTTGCTGCTGTGTTTTTATCCCGCTCTTGGTAAACACGTAAAATCCCAGCGAGCCTGCGTCCCATGCCCTGGTTCGGGGCAATTCAAGTTTTATTATTGCGTCCCATTTTGCATTAGGGTCATTTTTCCGGGTGCTTTCTGTTTGGGATTTAAAATTGCTGATAGAACCAAAATATGCCCCGACTTTGCCAGTATATACAACGCTGTCTATTTCTGATTTCGGTAAAATTGCAAAATCCTCGTTTAGTATTTTTTCATCGTATAACTTCTTAATAAATTTTAATGTTTGCAAATATTCTTCCGTTTCATGGGAAGGAATGAATTTACCATCTTTCGTGACTGTATAAACGTTAGGCGCTCCAAGCCATATTGCCAAGTCTTCAACAATCCACAAGCGGCCATCTTCCAGAAATCCTATGGTGTCGTCCACTCCATTCTTATCAGGATCGTCATACGTAAAAGCCCTAAGCATTTCATAAAATTCGTCCAGTGTTTCCGGTTTTTTCAGTCCAAGGGCTTCAAGCCAATCTTCGCGATAACGTACGCAGGAACGTGCAAGATCCCTTAAACGAGAAATCCCGTAATAGGTGCCTTTTATAGAATCTCCTTCAACAGTAACCGGTGGGATTCCTCTCAAGAATTCATACTTATCCAGGTACGGGTTAATTTCCCAAAAAGCTCCTGCTAATGCGGCATTCATTATGTTAGGTGTCTTTTTTGCAAACAATACCATGGGCAAATCTCTTGAAGCCAAGGTAACATTTAGCCTTTCATCCCATGCGCTTGTCGGTATCCAAGTGATGTCAAGGTCAGCGTTTAACATTTTTTCAGCTTCCAAAAATATGGGTGTATCTTTATTTGGAGGTTCTGCCGAATCATAGGAACTCATAACAGTTATTTTAACGGGTTCTTTTGGTTTTTCGGCAGTTGCCTGTCCTGTTTTGTCTTCGCCCTTTCCTTCGTACTCAACTTGTTTTACAACGCAGCCAGAGAAGGCAAAAACTACAACGGAAAAAATTACGGCAAGAATTATTCCCGTCTTAATTAAGTTTTTAATTTTTCTCATAATGCTATTCCCTCCTTAAAATTTTTATATTTTTTTTTATTGTTAAAATAATTTTTATTAAGTAATTACCTGTTTTAGGCAAGAATCAAGCATTTGAAAATCAACTTTTCAACCTTGCCCATTCGTTGTAAATTACATCGCATTTGTACATTTCGATTTTATCCCAGTCAAATCTCCATTTTGACGATGAAATAAATCTTTCAGGGAAAGCCTCGGCCAGCAGGCCAAATGTGTGGACGATGGCAAGCAACCTGTGAGTGTCATGTTTTAAGTCATCCCATTGTGTTGTGAAAAATCTTGTGAATGCATGGTATAACGTATCTAAAGAATCGATTGCTTCTTTCATCTTGTATCTTATGATACTTGGTATCCTAATAAGGAGATACGCTGAATCCATGGTG
This sequence comes from Clostridiaceae bacterium, assembly GCA_012512865.1. Classification (GTDB taxonomy): domain Bacteria; phylum Bacillota; class Clostridia; order Acetivibrionales; family DUMC01; genus Ch48. Next base: position 7,649 of record JAAZDH010000142.1, read on the forward strand.
CCAAAATTCGGGGCTGTTTTCGGGTCTTCCTCCCAAAACCCTGTTGCTTGTTGCCGCATTAAAATAGTGTCTATTATCTTTTCCGGCCTCCGTGGTAGTTTTCCTGCAGCCATATGAAGTGCAGTATATGCAAAAGTCCTGCTGATATTTGCTTTTCCCGTCCCGCGAGGCCATGTAAAAGTCTCGAGATCCTGTTGTTCTTCTATCCCTTCGAAATAGTTTTTAACCCACTCGCTGCTGTCAATACTTGCAAGTATGGGAACAAGCCCGAGAACCTGATGGTGACTTGAAGTAGGCGATGACCAGTTGGTTTGTGAAAACCATTTTCTAAGGCCGGATGGTTCCATCACCTCCCTTAAGTATTCAGGAAAATGTAAAATTTGTCCGCCCAAGATGTTCAAAGCCCTTGTTGTGTGCCAGAATGCATGCCCCGTATTATGACCGGTAATTTCGTATCGAAAACTGCCACATTCGGGGTCTTGCTTGTTTTGAAGCCATTTAATCCATTTCTTTTTTTTTGGGGACATACTATCTACAGCGTTAATGCAATACATGATCCACGCAATATCGGTGGTGCTGAGAAGGTTAACCGGGCCGTTCTCTCCCATCCGGAAACCGCCGATTTCCTCTTCTTCTACCCACAATGTATTTATATGTTCGATAACACGTTTTTTTACATCATCCAAGTTAGTTGGTTGTTTCACCGGTTAACCCCCTTTATTAGTTCCCACAATTTATCTGACACTAGCATTTTTGCTTGTTTCCTTTATTTCCTGCCAAAATATTGATTCATGGTTGTAATCCTTCACGCGCGGTATTTTACCTTCTGTTTTAAACAATATGGTTTTAATTTCAAACGGGGCAAATACAATTTCAACTTTATCATTTTTTATTAACATTTTCTTCCTTTCTCCCTCAAGCAAGTTTGTTTCGTATACCTTGCAATTGGAAAATTCTTTACCAAGATAGACTGTTGCTTTCGTTATCTTCCCTAGAGATTCATAGAGCCTGAGTATATATCCGTCCCTATTTTCCGCTACTTTGAATGAAGAAGTTACAATCCCGTTACCTTCAAGCATCAGGGGCATGAAACACTGTCCATTATCACTACTATTGTTACTATTATTACTACTATTATTGTTTGTATTATGGCTGTCAATTTTATAGCCAGCTTGCCATGCAATGGGAGGATGATGAAACTCACCAGCTATCGCAGGCACTCCTGAAGTTTCAAAACTTCCTTCATACGGAACTATCCTGAAACATGTACTTATTTCTCCACTATCCGAACATGGGTCAAAAGGTCGGGTTGAACAACGTACAACAGAAACTCTCAACATATCTTCCATGAATGTATGCCCGGGCCTATCCCTGTCGATTATGGCTATTCCCATGTCCGCATTTCCAATTGCAGCCCATCCGACAACCGGTATTTCCTTTTTTTTCCCGTTGCATTCTCATAACCAAACGGTATTCCATATCTCCTATAGGTAACTTCACTAAGGTTTGGTTCTATGCAAAGCCTTGCCAATGTTTCCTTCTCATTCCAGTCAATTTTCAACCTTATTTCCACCCACTCATAGCCTGCATAAAGTGAAATGTCAGTTATAAACCTGGATTTACCCCACCGGTACTCCTTGCGCAATGTAGCCCTCACCGGGCCATTTTCAACCAGGGTTATTTCTCCTTCCGGTATTGCATAATACCTCTGCCCATCTACTCCAAGGCTGTAACAATCACCCCAGGGTTCAGGCCATAACTCGATTCTTACCGCCATACTTACATTCTTCAGGTATTCAAATCCCCGGGTTTTTTTTACCAAGGATCGAATAATTCCAGGGCCGTTTACATCAACCTTCAGGTATTCATTCTCAATCGTTGCTCCTTCAATTTTTACAAGTGACTTAGATTTTTTGATGTTATCATCTATTTGTCTTTGGCCGCTTTCTCCGGGTTTCGCCATGCTATCCGCTATATTAACTATATTAAATTGTCCTGGCGTAAGTGGAGAGATACCCCTGGCATCGAATATTATTCTGCCCCTTGCGTATCGCTGGTAAGCTCTTTCCTCGACTATTTGATAAGGGGTTGATTCCCCGGATGGAGTTGTCAATATTCCGGTTTTAGGTATTCTCATGCTGTTTGGCTCATCACCAGGGTCATCACGGTTAATCATCACATCAATATCTGTCTCAACTATTCCACCCATGTGCGAAGCACTCTGGCTGACAACCAAAAACGACCGGAGATAGTCTCCTTTCACACATTCCTTATCCAAGATTAACTGGGCTTTGCGCCTTAATATTTTCATGTTTAGAAAAAGTTCGTGGTAAATAGCCATGTCGTCATTATATGATTTGTCCGATGTCGAACCCGGCAGTGCATCGTGGAACTGCATCAAGCTAAACCTCCACCAGTTTGATTCCAATGCCTCACAAGTATACCCGTATCCTTGCATGGAAGCAAGCGTCCATAGCAGCTCTACCTCTCTTAATTCTCTCTCTGCACGCCTTAAGTTTTCCTTTTCTCCTAAATGCGTTGTATAGCAACCCTCCATTCCCCGGTTCAACGGCACATCCATTATGTTCAGCACAGGCTTTTTTCCAATAAGTGAATTATAAAATTCCGAAGGGGTGCTGTATTTCAAAGTATATCTTTTGCCCTTGCAAGGTTCCACGTAAGGACTCACTCCACCTGCATCGGAAATACAATGCGGCCCAAACAAATCACTTATGCCTGCCGAAAGATTCAAATCAACTTTTACCTGCAGGGGGTTTTCGTCTTCCTTAAGTTTTGTCCCCGTCGAAAGATTTGGCAACCCGTTTCCCTTATTATTAAAACGCATGGCAAATATTGAAGTGCCATCTATACCTATCCAGGTAAATGGAATCTCGGGCAGATCGGATGCTGCCTGGATAGGGCGTTTGAATATAAAAGCATCTATTTTGGATTTTTTAAGGATTTGCGGGAGGCTCCTCGGATGTCCAAAGCTGTCGGAATTAATACAAATTCTTGCATAATCCCCAAAATGCTTCTTTATATATCGCTGACCATACAGGAACTGTCGCACGAGTGATTCACCGCATGGCATGTTATGATCCGGTTCCACAACCTGGCCCGAGTCAATTTCTATTCTCCCCTGCCTTACAAGCCTTTTAAACCTTTCAAACAGCTCCTTGTCCAGTTCCTCAACCACCTTTAGCGTAAAAACCTGGGCGTGCGTGTACTTTGCATCAGGGTATTTTTCAAGCAATTCAACGTTCCACCTTATTGTCTCAAGGCACATCTCAATTGTATCAGGCAAGCGCCAGTACCATATCAAATCCAGGTGATTCATGTGGACCATATGGAAAGTTACATCAATTCCATCGGGTATATTTAATTTTTCAAGTTCCTGCTTAGCCAACTCCGTGTAATTAGTCCTCTGACTCCTGCTTTCCATTTTGCGAATATCATCCCGCTTTCTCCAAAAATAAAAACCACTGGTGCTGCAC
>JAAZDH010000143.1 GCA_012512865.1 Clostridiaceae bacterium
CATTATAGCCAACGCGGTTTACTGCAATAGGCACGCCATTCCTGTCAAGTATATTTCCCCTGGCCGGCATTATCCTTCTTTCAAGCATAAGCTTATATTGAGATTTTTCGTAGTATTCATCTCCGTGGATGATTTGCAAATCCACAAGCCTATATATAATAATGCCAACTATTATCAATATTGCTATTATTAAAATATTGAACCTGTCTTTAAAAAACTTTTTTACGGCGTTTTCCTCCATGGAATTCCCCTTGCCTTTCAAACTGCAATGAATAAGGCCTCTGCCTGGACTGCATATAGCTGGCTTCCATCTATGCAGTAACCTAAATTTATCGTTAATTTAAGTATATACAAGTAAATCCCACATTTCAATATAATCTGACCACCTCATGATCTGACCGTCTTTCAGTAAATGTTTTGCAAAGACTTAGCCGAAAGCCCATGATTTCAGCCACCGGGACGAAAGTTTATCAAATGCCTCATAAATATGTGGTAAATATACAACAAAAATGTGACTAATCATGTGGCAGATGTGCAATTCAAGGCTTAATATATGGCTTAATATATATTTTAATATATGGCTAAATATGTTGCTAAATTTACTGCAGCTATATGTCGAATATCTAAAATATAGCAATGTTGTTAATAGAATAATCCAGTAATAAAGTAATGAGGTAATACAGCAGTACTGGCGCAGTAATATACCGGTGCAGTAACACCGCTGCAATAATACTGGCGCGGCAACAATGTTTTTGACACTGCGAGAGCAGTAATGCTATAATCTTGTTATAACAGGCAAGGAAACAGGAAAGGGAATACCCTGTAAAACAATCTGGTAAAACAATCTAAAGCAATTGAAGGGTTGCAATGAAAATGAAAAAACGTGTCCTTACCTTGGCCGTGGTTGCAATAGTAAGCGAAATTGCAGCAATAATTGTCATCTTGACAATACTTACCCATGTACTGGGAATCGGCTCAGGACCAAGCACCGCCAATGCCGGTGTAAAGCACAATCAAGCCAACAGCGGTATAAAGGGTGAAAATACAAGCATAGATGGGGATTTATATAATATCGAGGCCGATATAACCCTCTCCGAAAATATCGTCCATGTAAAAGAAACACTTAAACTAAAACCAAATGACACAAAAAGCAGCGTGGAATTTACGGATAACGTCATATACCTGTATGTACCATCTGCAAATATGGCAAAAACAACCATAAGAAGCATACATGCTTATACGGGTGCAGGAAATGAGCTTTTCCGCCCGCTTGCAATAAGCAGCTGGGAACTCGACGACTTAATGCTGGAGGTAAAAATATCTCCCGGTTATGCCGGGATACCATCCAGTGATGCCGGGATACCACCCGGTGATGCGGGGATATCCGCCGGCCGCACTGGAATATCTTCAGGCTACACCGAAAATCCCCCCAATTACGACGGTGCAACCGTTGCACAAGATGATTATCCTGCTGCAATTTCACGGGAAGAAATGCTAAGAATGCATGAAGAACCGTTAATAATATATGTAGAATATAAAATAGTGCTGAACAAAAACCATGGAAGCATTTCATATTCAGATAACCAAGTTTTTCTTGCAAACTTTCTCATCACTCCTGCCGTATACAGGGATGGCAGGCCAATATTCATACACAGCTCGAGTTTTGGCGACCCTTATTTATACGACGTAAACAACTATCGTATAGCTTTTAACATGGCTGAAAACTATGAAATACTTGCCCCGGGGGAAAAAAAGATTCTTCAAGGGAATACACATGAGATTCAGCATGGTGATATACTTGAGTTTCAACAAGCCGGTTCATACGAATTTCAACAAGATGGCAGCCGCGGAGAAACACAGTGCCAAAAAATCGTTTTTACGGCAATGGATTTGCGCGACTTCCCGGTCGTTATGCTGAAAAATGAAAACCAGGTTTCCAGCAGCGAAATCCATGTCGAGAGGATTTATAACACGGATATATATTTTATAAATTCCAAGGCTGCATCTGAATATGTCAAGGAAGCATTCTCCTTCGCAGTTGAAAAAATAGGGCCATACCCGTTTGAAAAGCTGTTTGTTGTAAGAGCACCGATTTCTCTACAAGGAATGGAATATTCCAACATGATTTTCATAGCTGAAAGCTGTTTTAGCAGTAATAACAAGGACGATTTTGCCAGGGTCCTGTACCATGAAATTTTCCACCAGTGGTTTTACGGGATTATCGGCACAGACCAGGTGAACGAACCTTTCTTGGACGAAGGTATTGTAAATTACCTGGCAATGGCTTTAAAAGGGAACATGCCGGGCAATACTTATGATAAAAGGTTTACCGGCATGGGATTGAAGAATTACTCGTCAAGGGATGAATATTATCGCCTTGCTTACAATGATGCCGCAATATACTTCGCAAACATCCACCGGGAACTTGGCAATGATTTTTACAAGCTTTTGCAGTTAATATATAATGAAAAGAGATTTTCAATAATGTGCTTTGACGAGTTTCTGCAATACGTGCAGCATATGAAAAACTCTAAAAGTTTTGAAAACGGGAGGTTAATGTTTTGAATAAGGATATGAATATGAATATGAATACAAATACGAACACAAACACGAACATGAACAAGAACACAAATACGAATACAAATACGAATACGAACACGAATACATATAAAATAGATATAGAAAAATACGAGGAATTCGTGCGTTCCCACCAGAAAGGCCATTTCATGCAGTCGGTGAAATGGGCAAAGGTTAAGTCAAACTGGGCAAACGAGATAATTACCGTTGAAGATGCCGGCGGAAATATAAAAGGCGCAATGAGCCTACTCATCAGGAAGGTGCCATTCATAAACAGGACCATAATGTATTCCCCGAGGGGCCCCGTATGTGACATCCATGATGCAGACACGCTGAAAGCCTTGATTGAAAAGGCAAAGACGGTGGCCAAGGCATACAAGAGCTATGTCCTGAAGATTGACCCGGACGTGGAAAAGGCCGACGAGGAATTTGCCAGGATAATTAAAAGCCTTGGATTCAAAATAAAAAACGAGTCAAAGAACTTTGAAGGAATCCAGCCACGCTTCGTTTTCAGGCTTGATACCAGGAGCAAGACGGAAGAAGAGCTATTAATGTCCTTTAACCAGAAGGCAAGGTACAATATCCGGCTGGCAGCCAGGAAAGGAGTGGAAATAAGAATAGGTTCAAAGGAGGATATCCCGGAATTCCACAAGATAATGGTTGAGACGGGCATACGGGATAAATTCGTGGTGAGAAGCCCTGCCTATTTTGAGAAAATGCTTGACTGCCTGGG